>JAYVCN010000150.1:0-10924 GCA_043749875.1 Candidatus Eiseniibacteriota bacterium
TCACGTCGCGCATGAACGGATTGGGCGACACCGTCGCGAACTCGTTCGCGGCCGGCACGATGCCGTTGCCCGTGGAGTCGAGGACCTTGCGCATCTGACGGTCGCGCGCATCGAGCGTGGCGATGGTGACCGCCGGGTCACCAGTGGCCACCGCGCGGAACATGATCGTGGCCAGCACGCCGTCTCCCAAGAAGCCGGCGCGATCCGCACCGGGGACGATCGCGATCACATACCCGGGCTCGGGCATGACCACGATGGCACCTTGGCGCTCGCCGAGGTCGTTGGTCTGCACCGAAACCGGCTCGGCGATCGCGTGATTCCAAGCCAGCTGCGCCGCGATGCCGTGCATGTCGCCGGCGCCCTTCAACTTCACGGTCACGGCGAACGTGCCGCCAGCGGTCACGCTGGAAGGCGTCCCGAGCGCCACCTCGTCATGATCCGCGGCGACCGGTAGCGCGGCGAACTGGGGTGAGTTCCTGACTCCCAAGGTGAAACCGAGGATGAAAAGCTCCTGCGCCTCGATGCGTCGGTCGCGAACTGAGCGTCCCTCCTCAGGGTGGACACCACTCCCATCAGCGGCCGCCTTCGCCGTCGTCGGGGCAAAGTCCACGCACGCGTTCGCCGCCCCTGGCGGGACATCACACGTCGTGCAGATGAGCGAATTAACAAGGCCGATGTCAATGTCGGCCACCGTGTTGTCGCCCACGCACAGACTCCCACCCCCGGAGACATCTCCCAGGTAGTAGTTGAGCGTGCCTTCGTCACCAGAAAGCACATCACAGCCTGTGTAGGGCAGGACCGCGACGCAGGTTCCGCACTGGTCAATGCGCGCGATGGCGTAGTACCAGTAACCACGGGGGTTCGCGGATGGGAAGTTCGCCCGGACGTCGGAGAATGAGCTCTGTGTGGTGGCGACGGACCCCAGCTTGACCCACGGAGCAGTGCCTCCGCTGGTCGGGTAGAGCAGCGGAACCGTCGGCGTTGGAGGCTTGGCGCCCTGGTAGTCCGGGTAGCCCGAAAGCTGGGCACTGGCGACGGTGCCGGTGAACGGCGCCCGCCAGATGTCGTAAGTGGACTGCGCGAGCGTGGGATCGGGAGCGGGAGGATTCACCCAGCTCAAGTTGAGGCCGAAGTAGAAACCCGACGGCGTGCCGTTCGGCTGCGCAGGATGCCGCACTTTCAACGCTGTCGGCGCTGCGGGCGCGACCGTGAGGATCGGGATAGTCGTCCCCGAGCCTGGCTGGCAACGGAATGCGGGGAGCGGATTATTACTGCAGTCCCGGAGCACAAGCCCGGTCACGGACACGGTGCCAGTCGTCGCGGGGGTCGCGGACGCGGCCACGTAGATCGTGAAGAGCCTGCCCGAAGTTGGCGTGTTGGTCGCGCAGCTCGCCGGCCCGACGGTGGGCGGATCCAGGATCGTCTCGTCTATCGTCCAGGTGCCATCGGGATTCTGGAAGATCCTCACGGCCGTGCTTCTTTGACCCGAGGATCCCTGAAGGTACCCGAGCGCATTGGCCACGGCCGTGGCGGGCAGCGTGCCGGTGGAGGCCGGCGCCGCGCACAACTGTAAACCTGCGGACAGCTTCAGCGTCAGACTGTATCCGCGCACGGCGGAGCCCACGGGGACCGTGATTCCGTTCAAGTTCAGGTTCACGTTGATGCCCACGCATGGCGTGGTCGGCGAGATGATGCATGCGGCAGGTGGCGACTGCGTCGCGGTGCACGCGACGGCGCCAGTTGCACCGTGGGCGAACAGGGTGATTCCTGGCGCCTGCTGATTCGCCACGAACAGGTCCGGCCTGCCGTCGTTGGTCACATCCGCAAGCCCGATGCCGGTCGGATTGATCGCGGCGGTGAGAGCGGGCGGAGCCCAATCGCCGCATACGGAGCCCACCGGAGCCGTATTGCCGAAGCAGCCGAGGCCGTTGCCGAGCAGGATCCGTACGCCATCGGTGTCCCCATGCGCGTCGTCCACGACCGTGATATCGGGATAGCTGTCCCCATTCACGTCGCCGGCCACGACGCCCTGCAGACTCAAACCCACGCCGGGTATATCGAGCCGGCTTCCCGCCCCGCACCCCGAGGCGCACGGGGCTGTTCCCAGCGCACCACTGCCGTCCCCGAACAGTACCGAGACCACCGGCACACCGCCCACTCCGCCGTTGTTGGAGACCACGACATCCGGGTTCAAGTCCCCGTTGAAGTCCGCCACCGCAGCGGCAACGGGGTTCGCGCCGATGTCGTAGCCGGTGGCACCCGCCGCGAACGGATCGGACAGCGAGCCGCCATTGATCAACGTGAACAGCTTCGAACCGTTGTTGGACCCGACGACCAGATCGAGCTTGTTGTCACGGTTCAGGTCCGAGAGGACGATCGAGTTCGGGTTGACGCCCGGAGCGGCACCTCCGATCGCGTACGACTTGAACGGAAACGCATTGAACGTCGTGCCGTTGCCGTCGCCGAAGAAGACGGCGAGGGAATTGCCCAAGTAGTTCGCCGTGACGAAGTCGAGTTTGCCGTCGCCGTTGACGTCCCCGACGGCGACCTGAACAGGCATGACGGCGACACCACTCGGGAACGGGATCTGGAACGTATTCTGAGTGAAACTCACCGTGCCTGTCGCGGTGAGGTTGTTCTTGAACACCGTCGCGCTGCTGGCCTGCCTGTTCACCACCACCAGGTCCGGGCTCCCATTCTTGTCGAAGTCCGCGACGGCAAGGTGGACGGGCTGGGAGATCGTACTGAGCGGAATGGGGAACAGGATCTGCGGGCTTCCGGCGACAGGAGTCGCGAAGGCCGGCCCGAGCAGGATCGTCACCGTTCCCGCGGTCGGATTGGTCACCGCAAGATCCATGTTGCCGTCAAGATTGAAGTCGCCGGCGACCGCCATCGTGCCGCCGACCCCCGTGAGGTAGGAGGTCCCGGCGGTCGGGAACGAGGGGCCCGCACCCGGCCTCGGGGCTGCCGCGCGCGCGGGGGCAGCGCCACCGGTCACCATCCCCAGCAGCATGACCAGGGATATGATGCTGATCAGACGCGTATGCATTGATGATTCTCCCTTCGGCAGAGACGCCGCGGCGGCCATATTGTTTGGATGCGATTCTGGGATCGGGCATCGGTCGCCCGTGTCCAGGAGCCTCACTTCATCACCACGACCGAGCGACTGAACCGGCCTTCCGGCGTGACCAGCCGAGCGAAGTACAATCCAGGCTTCACGGATCGGCGTGCGTCATCCGTTCCATCCCACGCGACACGGTGCGAGCCCGCTTCGAACGTGCCGGCGAACAGCGTTCTCACCCGCCGGCCGTCCACCGAGAAGATCGCCAACTCGCTGGATCCGGACTTGCCGAGGCTGAAGCTGAACGCCGAGCTGCCCTTGAATGGATTGGGCGACGCGGGCGCGAGCCCGGAGGCGAGCGGCGTCACCGGCGAATGGCTTGCCAGCTCCACTTTCTGGTTCGTTCGGTCGCGCGCGTCCACGCTCGCGATGCCGATGCGCGGATCGCCAGAGGCCTTCGCGCGGAAGCTGACGGTCGCGATCACGCCGTCCCCCAACAGCCCTGCCCGGTCACGCCCCAGGACCGCCACATCCACGTTCCCGGGGCCCGAGGACAACACCAGCCCGTCCTGTGACAACGCCAAGGCCCCGGCCCGTACGGACACGGGCTCGGCGACGCTCGGGTCCCAACCCAGCTGCGTGGACACCGCTCGCAGGTCGCCCGCCCCCTGCATGCGCAGGGCGACGGAGAAACTCGCGCCGGACTGGACGCGTGACGGCGCCTCGAGTGCCAGCTCGTCACGGCCGGCGGCGGCCGGTGCCCCGGCGAACTGCGGCGAGCTCGTGGTGTGCTTACTGAAGTTCATGGACAGGATGATCAGGTCCTCGAACCCGATGAAGTCATCCGGATGAGGACGTCCGGTCGGCGAGCGATCCATGGTCGGGCCGATATCCAGGTTGCCTGTGGTGCCCGCGGGCGTGGGCACGACCGTGCCATAGACGCTGCCGAATGCAGACGCGTCGTTGGCGTCCACAACGTCGTCTCCCTGTCCAACCGTCGTGCCGTTCGTCACATCACCGAGCAGGTAGTCGAGCGTGCCGGTGCTCATGTTGGAGATCTGGGTCGTGTTGCATCCATCGGTGATGTTCGCGACGTAGTACCAATAGCCACGCTGGGGCGGCGTGTCGGTGAAGGTCAGGGCGCTCGCGAGTGGGTTAGCGGCCACCTTGGCCCAACCGGTACTTGGCGAGGTGTTGACCGGGGCAGTACCGATGGGAGCAAACGGCGCTTGAGCGATGAATAGGTTGTCGTCGTCGTACTCGGGATGTGCGCGCTGCCAGACGGCAGCAGACAGGTATCCGAACGGCGCACGCCAGACATCCAAAGTCGCATTGGGATCGATGCCGGCGGGGTTCGTCCAGGTCAGCTTGATCCCGGTGAGCCCGGAAGCGGGGTTCGAGATTCCGGTCGTCGATTGTGCAGCCGACGTGATCGTCGGGGCCGTCGTGATCGGTGAGCAGAGATTGACGAGAACGCTTACGTCGGAGATGCCATAGGTGATACCTGCGATGGGCTGGCTGGAGCAATCATTCAATGTGGGGGAGGCAGTCGGCGCGCCGATCGGAGCCGCCACGAGACGCACGTGCTCGGTGATGCCGGAGCCGGAGGTCAGCTTCGTGCGGAGCGAGATGGTGGCAATGACGCCGCCACTGGGATAGGCCGAGGTGGCGCATACAGCACACTTGCCCGCACTGAGTGAGAAGATGATCGTCACGGTGCCGCCAACGTCGTCGGTGATGCCGGTGATCGGGGTGGCGTCGCCGCCGCCGCCAGGGCACGTCACCGTGCCGGTCAGGAACGACCCCGCGGCGATCGACGCAATCGAGGACCCATTGACGCCCAGACCATTCGCGAACTTGAGACCGGACGTGAGCGAGATGGTGACCTGGAAATTCTTGGCGCCGTTGCCCGCGGGTGAAATCGGGGCCACAAAGTTGCTGAGCATGATCGGCACCGTCACCACGGGAGTCGCCGTCGTGATCGTGCCGGACGCGGGGCCGATGTCATAGGTCACGGCCCTTGCATCATGAACCCAAGTCGCGAGCATGAACCCGGCCAGCGCGGTGAACACCACCCTGAACCTTGATGGACAAGTGGTCATGGACCGTTCTCCCTTCGTCCTGGTCGCCCCCGCGGCCGCATGAGCGACCCCCACGCCGCGACGGCTTTGTCGGAAATTCACATCAGGTTGGTTACCCCTTACAATTGCGAGTACGAACGGCCGCGTGAAAGGGCTCGCCCCGGCGTACTCCTATTGTCCTACCGCACCAGCAGCACGCTGCGAGTAGTCCGGTACGCGCCGGCCCGCATGCGCACCAGATAAAGCCCGTTCGGAACCGCCCGGCCGCCTGAGTCCCTGCCGTCCCAGGCCATGTCGTAACGACCGGCAGGTTGGGATCCTTCCATGAGCGTGCGAATCCGCGCGCCACGCAGGTCGAAGATCTCGACCCGCGATTCCCCTGGCTGCGCGAGGTCAACGCGCACGGACAGGCTTCCCGGGGAAGGGTTCGGGTACGTACGCCCCAGCTGTGTCGTCCGGATCTCGGGCGCTTCCGTCTGACCGCTGTAGGTATCGTCCCGCGGCGGGGGACCGGCCGGCGGGGGAACACCCGAGGCCAGGTGCTCGGTCAGTCCGGAGATCGTGGTCACCTCGTACCCCTTCCCACTGACGGTCTGGAAATAGAGCGTGATGGGATCGGTCATGGTCAGCGGCAAGCTCCGCAACGAGAGCTGCTCCTTCGTCCCCAGATCGCCCACGACATCCATGAAACCGTCGCCGTTCATGTCGGCGAGCCGGATACCGGTGACCTGGATGAGACCGGACGAGTTGCCGATGAGGACCCGGCCCGGATCCACGCTCTTGCCGGCCAGGCGCAGCGGCCGGCTCGCATGGCCTGCCTTGAGCGAGTGGTCGATGGCATCCGGCGATTCGTTGCCGTTCAGGGCGGCCGCTCGCGGGATGGATGGGATGATGACGTTCAGCGGCTTGTTCTGCGCCGCGCCGTCAGGGTTCGACGGTTCGTCGGGACCCGAGGCGACACTCGCAGAGGCTTTCGCGGCATGAAGCACGCGTACCGTCGTCGATGCGGTTGCCGTGTTGCCACTGACATCCGACACGCTGTACACGATCGTGTAGATGAGGTCCTGCTCGACTTCGCACTTGTCGTCGCAATCGCGGTCCCAATGGTCCAGGAACTTCTCCTCGCATTCCTTCTGTTCTTTCCGGCACTGTTCGCGGAGGGTGCTGTCATGAATGTCGTCGCAGTGTTTGTCACAAACGGCTACACACTGGGACTCCCCCTCAGACTCGCAGTCATCTTTGCATTCCTCCTCGTCGTCATCGCCGTGATCGTCGTCCGCTTTCTGGCATTGGCGTGCGCGCAACTGGAAATCAAAATCTGCGGTGAAGAAAACCGCGCCGACGACATCGGACTTGGTGGAGTGATTCTCCCGTCGACAGCTCGGGGTGATGGACTCGAGCTGCACCGTGGCGGCCCCGCACCCGCCGGTGACGGTAGGGGCGATATGGATATTGCGCAGCTTGTCGTCGGGCGGCCATATCGTGGAAGGCACCGCGACGAGCGTGAGGGTGAGCGTTCCTCCGCTGCCGGACAGGGTCAGCGTGACAGTCGCGGTCTGCAGGCAGGCGTTCGCGTCCTTGACCGTGATCGTGTAGGAGCCGTCCGTCAGGTTGGCGAACACGTTCGATGCCTGGAAGGCTGTTCCATCCTTCGAGTAGGTGAACGGCGGCGTGCCTCCGAGCGCAGTCGCCGTGATCGAACCGCTCGCCGGTCTCGCGCACGTCGGATTCGTGCTCGCCAGCGTCAGCGTCAGTGCCGGCGGAGTCGTGAGCGTCGCGGGCGCGTTCTGCGTGCAAGCGTTCGCGTCCTTGACCGTGATCGTATACGCACCCGCCGCCAGATCGGGGAACACGTTCGAAGCCTGGAAGCTGATGCCGTCCTTCGAGTAGGTGAGCGGCGGCGTGCCCCCACTCGCGTTCGCGGTGATGGATCCGGTCGCCGCGCCGAAGCACAACGGGTTCACGCTCGTAAGCGTCAATGTGATCGCCGGCGGAGCCGTGAGCGTCGCGGGCGCGGTCTGCGTGCATGCGTTGGCATCCCTGACTGTGATCGTGTACGTACCCGCCTTCAGGCTGGCGAACACGTTCGAGGCCTGGAAGCTGATTCCGTCCTTCGAGTAGGTGAGCGGGGCCGTGCCGCCACTCGCGTTCGCCGTGATGGATCCAGTCACACCGCCAAAACACGGTGGGTTCGTGCTCGTCAGCGTCAGCGTCAACGCCGGCGGATCCGTCAGCGTGGTCATCGCGGTCTGGGTAGAGCCGTCCGCGTCCATGACTCGGATCGTGTAGGTACCGGCCGGGAGATTGGGGAACACGTTCGAGGCCTGGAAGTTGATCCCGTCCGTCGAGTATCTCAGCGGAGGCCTGCCGCCGGTCGCGTTCGCGGTGATGGATCCAGTCGCTCCGCCAAAGCACAATGGGTTCGTGCTCGTCAGGCTCAGTGTCAGCGGGGGTGGCAGCTGCACCAGGATCGAGGCGTCGGTCACGCCGTAACGGACGCCAAGGGGCGCGTTGTTCAAACAGTCCTGTAGTGTCGGTGACGGCGTCACGGACCCCACGGGCGAGCTGTTCAGTGTCACGTGCTCCGTCCTGGTGGTGCCAGCCGCTAGGGTCGTGCCCAGCAGGAGATTGAAGACGACGCCACCATTGGGATACGCCAGCGTTGGGCACTGTGCGCACTTGCCGGGATTGAGGGCCGCGACGATCGTGACCGTGGCATCCCCGTTCGGGGTCGCGCTGAAGATGGGAGTGGGGTCATTCGCGCCGCCGCCAGGACAGGCGCCCGCCGCCGTCAGATATGGCCCGGGCAGGATCGACTGCCCCAGCGTCTGAGCGAACTTGAGCCCGCTGCTGAGTGCGATGGTGACCTGGAATCCCTTGGCGCCGTTCCCCGTGCCGCTCGGTGGCGTGAACTGACTCAGCGTGATCGGTACCGTCACCGCGCCGGCCAGCATCGTGATCGAGGTCGGGCTGGCGGGGCCGATGTCGAAGGTAATCGGACTCGGAATGTTGACCTGGATCGGAGTGTCGGTCACGCCATACGTGACCGGCTGCGCCGCGTTGTTCAAACAATCTTGCAGGGTCGGCGACGGCGTTACCGAACCCTGGGGAGAGCTGGTCAGCGTGACGTGCTGCGTGTTGTTGGTCCCGACCGGCAAGGTAGTGCCGAGGACGAGATTGAAGACGACGCCGCCATTGGGATACGCCGCCGTGGGGCACTGTGCGCACTTGCCGGGGTTGAGCGCCGCGACGATCGTGACCGTGCCGTCCGAATTCTGGGTCGCGCTGAAGATCGGAGTGGGATCGTTCGCGCCGCCAGGACAGGCGCCAGCAGCCGTCAGATACGGCCCAGGCTGAACCGACTGGCCCGGATTCGGAGCGAACTTGAGCCCGGAGCTGATCGCGACGGTGACCTGGAATCCCTTGGCGCCATTGCCCGTCCCGCTCGGTGGGGAGAACTGACTGAGCGTGATCGGCACGGTGACGGTGCCGTTGAGGGCCGCGATCGTGAGCGGGCTCCCCGGGCCGATGTCAAAACTCGGAGCGACCGGCAGTCCTGCGCCCGTGCCGATTCCGGGCAGATCCTTGCGCGGACTCGCGGATGCCCCCGGCACGAAGGCTGCCAGCAGGACCCATCCGACGAGCACGATCCACGTACGATCCGGAACAAGCAGCCTCGGCTGCGGAGTATTCACCGGCCCCCCACGAATCGCGTCCCCGAGCACGGAGGGTGCCGGCATCGATGGCCAACCGATGACCTTGATTCAGTGCGACAGCACTGCGCGGCGCTCTCTTTAGGAAAGCGAAGGCCATCCGCTGGCGTGCATCAATTCGCTTGCGGCCGCCAACATAGACCTTCTAAATGACCCGCTCAAGACCAACTTTAACTCTATGGGTAATTGCGCACCGCCTGGGTACAGTTACACTGAACACGGCCCTCGAGCAGTCCCGCCCCGACGCGCACTGCTCGCCGCGGTGGCGCACCGGCACGTGGTGTTGACCATCCCAAAGCGGCTGGTCACATACTCTTCGTATGACCGCCGCCGTCACGGGAAGTTGAGCCGGGTGGCGTACCGCACGCCGCACGGGTACGTGCGCTCCGCCCACGGCGAGGCGAGAAGATCGCCGGGCCATCGCGAACGAGCGCGCGACGGCAGGTCGGACGGCACCGCCCAAGGGCACCGAGGAAGCCACAGGCCCGCCGCTTCGACGCGTGGATCCTGGCGATGGGCGCCTCGGCCCCGGCATGGGCGAGGGACGATCGCGCGGAGCAGGTGGTAAGCACGCCGCAGCCCAGCCGCGATCCTTGGGGTTTTTCAGCCACGTGAGTGCGGCGCCCAATCCGGCACTCGGCGCGGTGACTCTCGCGCTGGAATCTGACGGGTCGCGCGAGCAGGCGCTGGCCGTGCCCGACGAAACCCGGCGTCTCGTGCGTGTGCCCTCGAGGAGCCGGCAAGCCGCGGGCTCGCGCCAGATCGTCTGGGACAGGAGGGAGGCGGGCCAACTCGGACGTCATGGTCCTTGCGGCCCCCCCCCCCCCAGTTACTGACCCGACTGGGAGGTTAAAGGGTATGCCGAGGGGACTCTGTCCGGGACCCATTCAGGGTAGGGCCACGTCCCTCAACCACCTGTTTCGCAGGGCTGTCAGCGAGCCTTCGTATCTGAGCGAGAATTAGGCCAAAGCTGTCGCTGATCAATTTCGCTGACTCGCGAAGTGCTAGGATGGAGTCTCGAGGTTATCCAGCCAGACGCGTCCATACATCCTATGGAGCGAGGGTGGGCGATGCTCCCACTCCTGCGAGGATGCCTCGATTCCGGCACCGCCGTGCCATGCACTGCGGCGCATTTGACTGCTTCCGAGGGCCGCCCTGATGCTCCGAGCGCTGTTCGTCGACGACGATGAGGATTTTCTCCAGGGCGTGACCGAAGTTGCGTCGCAGGAGGGGTTTGTCGTCACGGGCGCGCGTAGTTTGAAGGAAGCACGCGAGCACCTCACGAATGACCCGCAGGATGTGGTCCTGATCGATCTGATGTTGCCCGACGGCGACGGGATCGGATTGCTCCGCGAGCTCAAGGACACCTCCAGTTCCGACGTCATCCTCGTCTCGGGAATGGCCACGGTGGATTCCGCGATCGAGGCGCTGCGACTTGGTGCCCTCGACTACCTCACCAAGCCCATGGACAATCAGCGTCTGAAGGCGGTGCTCGCGCATGTGCTCCGCCTGCGATCGCTCAAGGAGGAGGTCGGCACCCTGCGCGGCGAACTGCGCAAGCTGGGCCGCTTCGGCCGGCTGATCGGTGTCTCGCCTGCGATGCAGAAGGTGTACGACCAGATGATCAAGGTCGCACCGACGGACGCCACGGTGCTCATCACCGGCGAGAGCGGCACGGGCAAGGAACTCGTGGCCCAGACCATCTTCGAGCTCAGCAGTCGCCGGCGCAGACCACTCCTGCCGCTCGACTGTGGGTCGATTCCCCAGAACCTCATCGAGAGCGAGCTGTTCGGGCACGAACGCGGCAGCTTCACCGGTGCGACACAGCTGCGGCGGGGATGCTTCGAGCGGGCCTCGGGCGGCACGCTGTTCCTGGACGAGATCACGGAGATGCCGATCGAGCTTCAGGTCAAGCTCCTGCGCGTGCTCGAGTCCGGCTCGCTGGTTCGCGTCGGGGGAGACGACCCGGTGGCGGTGAACGTCCGCCTGATCGCGGCCTCGAATCGGGTGCCCGCTGACGCCGTGCTGCAGGGGAAGCTGCGCGAGGACCTGTTCTACCGGATCAATGT
>JAYVCN010000151.1:0-3607 GCA_043749875.1 Candidatus Eiseniibacteriota bacterium
CCCAGTCCACGAGCGGATCGTGCGCAAGGACGGCCAGCGACGACGCGGCAAGGCTCGAATCCGGCGCCTCGACCAGCACGATGCGCTCGGGATGGAAATCGTAGATCTCGGGCAGTGCGACGCGCGCCGCTGCGAGCTGTTCGGAAAACGCGCGCGTGGCCCGCAGCCCGAGCGCGGCAAAACGCGCGCGCACGGCGGCCGGAAGCGCGCCGGGCGCGACGGCGCGAGCGGAAGCTCCGCCGACAGCGGACGGCGAGAGCTGTACGACGAGTTCACGCGCAGGGCTGCCCGCCCGGGCGGGCGCGGCGAGGAGGAAGGCGACGAGTGTGAAGGCGAAAACGCGCATGGTTGCCGGACGGGGGGCGAGTGGGGGGGCGTGGACCCTGCAAGGGTAATGCTGGGGCGGGAGCCAGCGCCATGGTCAGTCTGTGGTCAGAGCGGTGACGATGTGTACGGTCGCCCGCCCGGCGTCCCCTACCGCGGCCCCGCACTCTCGAAATACTGCCGCGCCACATTGGAGAGCCGCAGCTCGTCCACGATGCCGTTCAATGCGTAGTAGGGCAGCGGCAGCAGGGTCGGGTCCTGGCGCAGCTCGCTGCCGAAATCCGTGAGCCGGCGCGGGTCGATGGCGTTGCCCACCACGAGCGGTGCGCTGGAGCGATGGATGCCGTTGGCGATCGCCACCTGCACGTCGAGCCGGCCGTCGATGTACATGCGCACGACCTCGCCATCGACACTGGCGGCCACGTGCACCCAGCGGCGGGCGGGCAGCGTCGCGGTGGACTGGAAGCTCTGCGTCCCGGCGGCGAGCTCGGGGCGGAAGGCGAACACCAGGTGGCCGCGCGTCAGCACCGCCACCTCGGAGTCGAACCAGCCCGGGCTCTGCGTGGTGATCGTGGGCGGACCGAGCCGGCTGCCCACCACGCCCAGGAGCCAACTCTGTTCGTTCGGCACCGGCGTCCAGCGCATGGCGATGCCGGACAGTTCGTAGCGCGAGAAGTCGTTCAGGTACACCCAGGCCTCCACGGTGAAGCCGCGCGGGGATTCCATGACCGGGTTGTAGGGAATGAACACGAACGACTGCGCCGTGGCGGTGAAGGCGCGTGCTCCTTTGAAGCGGCCGAACTCCATGCGCGTGTCGGGCCCAGCGGTACCCGCGAGGTCGAACGGCGACGCGTCGGCGGCGCGCGTGCCGCCGCGCTCGTCGAAGTGCCACAGGCCCACGGTCACCGAGTCGGCCGTGGGGGCTGACGGCGGCAGCGCGGGTACCCGCAGCTCGTGCGGACCGTGCTTGGCGCACGCGCCGAGGACCGCGGCCAGCAGCACCAGAACCGCTCCACGAACACAACGCATCAGGGTGTTCCTCGGAGTGCCTGCAGCGTAGCGCGGGCCTCTGCCACGTGTGCCGCATCACCCACGCGCGTGAACGTCAACAGCATACGCTGGAGCGTGGCGGCGTCGCTCGAGGCACTCACGACCGGGCCCCAGTACTGGGCGGCGCCGGCGTCATCGCCCTTCATGGCGGCGACCCAGCCGCGACCGATGCGGATCTCGGCGGTGCCGGGCCGGATGCGGTCGGCGCGGTCGTAATACGACAGCGCGCCCTCCGGGTCCTGTAACTGCAGCCGGTTCTCGGCGGCGAGCATGAGGAGGTCGAGGTCGGCCGGCGACAGCGCCAGCAGTTGGTCGATGTAGCGCTGCGCCTCGTCGTGGTTCCCGGCTGCGAACTCGTGCATGGCGAGGAACAAGCGCGCCTCGACGTTCTTATCGTTCACGAGCACGCGTGCCCGCGCCCGGTGCACGGCCACCAGCGTGTCGTTGCCGATCCACGCGGGTTCGTCCCCGAAGCCAGGGCCGATCTCGTAGACGACCGAGGGCCAGTGCGCGGTCGCGCCGCGCACCGTGAGCCCGGGCGCCGCACTCGTCGAGTCGAGCAGCCACTCGAAGCGCGGCCGCATCTCGGCCTCGGGCCACGAGAAATAGAGCCAGCGCGCACCCGTCTGGCGCGCAGCGGCCCCCCAGTCCGAGAGCGTGTCGGCGAGTGGCAGCGTGAGCGGCGTGAGCCCGGCGTACCAGGCGAAGTGGGGCTTGCGCGCCAGCACCTTCTCGCCCGGCTTCACGAACGGCTTCACCTGTTCGGCCGCCTCGCGCACCTCCACGGGCAATTGTAGGACTACGCGATCGCTGAAGGCCTGGGTGGCGGCGAGCGACGGCAGCAGCACCGCGGGGATGAGCAGGAGCTTCAACCACATACCGCCCGCCGACAGCGCGAAGCGCGGCGAGGCGAACAGGCTTGCGGCGAGCAGCGCCCACAACGGCAGCACCGCGAGCGAATAGCGCTCGGAATGAAACGCGGGCACGAGGGTGCAGAACAACACCACCATGGCCAGCGCCAGCGCGCGTACGCGCAACACCACGCCGTCCTTCCACGCGAACCACGTTCCCACCCCCGCGGCCAATGCGAGCGGCAAGCCGGCGAGCTTGATCGCGTCGAGCCGGACGTGGTCGAACACGTTGAACAGCATGCGCGACGCCACCGCCATGGGGTCGCGCGCCAGCACCGACCACAACGTGGGGAACTGCGGCTCCATGTCCCGTTCATAGAGGTCCCAGACGATGCCCTTGGGCCGCGCGTAGACCTCGAACGCGATGTTGTGCTGGAGCTGGAAGCGCGTGGCGCCGCCGTGCGTGAACGAGAACGCCATCCACGGCACCACCGGGACCAGGAAGCCGCCCGCGAACAGCAGCGCGTGCCGCATGCGCGCGCCGGGCGGCGCGCCACTCCAGCCCAGCGCCACCGCCACGGCCCCGGCGGGCAGCAGCGCGATGCTGTTGTAGCGCGTCAGGAACGCGAGCCCCGCGAGCACGCCGCCCACGAGCACGCGTCGCGGCGAGGCGACGCTGTCGCGCGTGCCGAACAGCGTCCACAACGCGGCGGACTGCAACGCCAGCGCCGGGGCGTCGGTGGTCACCGACCAGCCGTAGCGGAAGAACTGCGCGTTCGCGGCCATGAATACTGTCGCGAGCAGCGCCACGGCTGGCCCGACGCGACGCGCGAGCAGCGAGCGCCAGCACACGAGCGTCGTGGTCATGGCGGCCACGGCGATCAACTCGGCGGCGAAGAACAGGTCGCGCACCACGAGGCCCACCAGCGCCAGCAACATCTCGAACAGCGGCCCGACCACGCCGTAGCGCGCGGCCGACAGGTGGCCGTGCTGCAGCATGCGAGCGCCGGGGCCATACGAACCGTAGAAGTCGGTCTCGGTGAACACGTCGCCCACCGTGTGCGGACCGAACACCATGGCCAGCACCATCACGACGTAGGCGCCGATGACGACCCACGCTGCCCAGCCGAGCGCGGGCCATGTCGATGCGCGCTCGGCGTGCAGCGCGAACGCCACGGGCCGGGGCGGGCCGGTCGCGCGGGGGGGAGCGGAGGCGGCACGCGGTGCGGGCCGGGAGGCTCTGCTCAAGCGGCGGACGGCGGGCAGGTGCGGGAGCGCATGGGAGGGGATTCTACCGAAGCCGCGCCCGGCGTGCCCCAGCGGCTGCGCGCGCCGTGCGGACGCACCCCCAGAAACGGACAAGGCGGCGAGGCCGCTAGGCC
>JAYVCN010000152.1:0-6262 GCA_043749875.1 Candidatus Eiseniibacteriota bacterium
GACCCAGCGTCGCGTCGCGATCAAACTCGTTTCGCCGCCAGCACGGTCAGGTCGAACGCGGCGGTCTGTACGTGGCCCGCTCGTTTGACCTGTACCCACAGCCGATAGTGCCCAGGTCGCGGGAATCCGTACGGGATGCTGAACTCGCCCGGCAGGGTGTCCCCCGCGTGCGTCATGCCGGGCATGCCCGGCATGGCGGCACCCGGTTGGCTCATGCGGCGGCCGAGCGTGCCCTGCACGCTGTCGGCGGGTGTGCGCATCTCCAGCGCCAACTGCGACGCCATCGCCACGGTGCCAGTCGGATGCAGGTGCGCGAACACCGCGCCATCGTCGCTCCTGAGCACGGCGTGGCCGGCCATGCCGAGGAAGGGCTCGATGCTCGCGGGCGAGCCGTCCGGTGCGAGCACGCGGAAGTGGAGCGGCGCCTCGGCGCGTTCCACCAGCGGCGCCGTGCCGCGCTCCCAGACCAGCGTCGCGCCATCGGCGAGCGTGAATCTCGTGTCCCCTGATGCGTCGGCCGCCGCGGCTCCACCGAACCACGAGTCATCGGGATCCGTGCTGGCCCACGCGCCGGCAGGCGGCGCGAGCTCCAGGATGCGCACGCTGTCGCTGACCGTCTGTGCGAACCCGCTCTCGTGCACGATGTCGCCGTAGACGTGGTAGAGCCCGGCCGGCAGCGGCGGCAGCGATGACTCGAACTGTGACGAGTCGCGCATCGCGGGATGCAGGTGCGCGAAGGCGTCCATGCCGCCCTCGCGAACGAGGAACAGGTGCATGAGCTTGCCGTGATCGGGAATGAGCGGCGACCAGCGGCGTCCGTGCCAGCGTTCGTCGTCAATGGTGAGTCGCAGCACGCGGGCGCCGGAGGCGCCAGCCACCTGCGTGCTCACATGAAACGGCCGGTACAGCTCGCTCGCATACGCGCGGTCGACGTTCTTCCACCACAAGTGGCCGCCCGCGAGGGCGCTGAATAGCACCACACCCGCCACCGCGACGCCGATACGCGCGCGGTGCCGGTCCGCTCGAGCCGCGTCGGCCCCGGGGGGTAGTGAGGCCTCGCGTATCGCGGCGCCGACCAGCGTCAGCAGGCCCACGCACAGGAACAGTCCCAGCGCGATGAGCGTCGGCAGCAGTGGGCCGTCGAGCGGTAACCGGCGTGTGGGTACCGCCTGCACCGGCACGATGACCATGCCCGTGCCCTGCGCGCCGCTCACCACCACGTGCACGCCGTAGCTGGTGGTGACCATGAACCACAGGCTGACGCTGTAGAGCTGAGCGTCCCCGGGCACGGGCTTCGCCACGTCCGGGGGTGGCGCGCCATGTTCGCCCGCATTCCACGCGAACGGCTGCGCGGTGACCTGGTTCGGCTGCCCGCTCAACACGCGCACGCTGATCTGCGCGAGCCCGGGCACCACGCCCGGCGCCCGCACCACGACTCGGATGGGATATGGCCCTGCATTCCCTTCGAACCACGTGTCGGGACTGCCGACATGAGCGCGGGCTGGCGTCACGAGTACATTGGCGAACAGCGCGGCGCCGAGCAGCACGGCCAGCGCGCTCCGCAGGGAACGTGTCATCGCTGCACCCCGCGCATCCAGCGGCCGCGCGTGAGGCCGATCCACGATGACGCAGCGGCGATCAGCACGGCGAGGCCGATGCCCGAGCAGAATCCGAGCGGGTTCCAATGGCCGGCCGCGTCGCGGTCGAGCGACCAGTAGTTGTAGCGCCACGGACCCAGCTGGTTGCTGTAGTCCCAGCGGTCCGCCACGAAGAACGCGTTGCGTGCGGCGGGCGACATCAGGAACGCTGCAAACGGCCACTGCACCACGAGCAGCGTGAGCACGAACACCACGCCGAGCAGAATTGCCTGCTGCCACTCGCGCCAATGCGCGAGGCGCGGCAGGAGCAGGTCGAATAGCAGCGCCGGCACGAACAACAACAGCGGGAACGTGGGCGGCAGCATGTGCGTGGGCGGGTTGTACACCGGCGCCAGGCGCGCCGTGGCGGGGAACAGCGGCAGCGTCCATGCCATGAACAGTGTCAGTCCCATGTACACGAGCGCCACCTTGGTGGCGGGCCAGCGCACGCGACTCGCGCGCGCGGGTGCCAGCAGGAACGACGGCAGCGAGATGGCGGCCACCTTGTAGAACAGCGAGCCATGCATGTCGTTCGCGAATCCCGTGTACTCCCAGACGATGGTCGCCACCATCAGCAATGCGATGCCCGAGCAGTACACGTAAAGGCCGCGCAGCGCGCCGCTGGATTCACCGGCGCGGTTCTGGTGCGCCAGCACCATGAGCATGGCGCCGATCTGGATGGCGATCATGCCGAGCCCGAGCAGCGTGTGCGGCGGGGAGAGGATCTGCACGTCGAGCCCGTACGCGTTGTGCCACCAGTTGTCGAACGGCGCCGAGGTGAGCATGGCGAAGCTGCCCCAGATGCACACCCACGCTCCGAGCGGAGCGCGGAAACCCCAGAACCCGACACTGACGCCACGCCGAGCAGGATCGCCTGAGAATGTCGTCCTCAGCGCCAGCCCGCCACAGGTGAGCCCGGCGATCACGGCGCCCAGGTAGATGGCGACGTGTGCAGGGGTCAGGAACGCGTCGCGACCGATGGTGCGATGCCACGAGATGTCCCACAAGAGGCCGAGGATGATGCAGGTGGAGGCCAGCGTCACCGCGCCGAGTGACCACGGCACGTGCAGGGCCGCCGACGTGGGCAGCGTGCGCGGACCGGAGGTCGGTGGGAGTGCGGAGGTGGTCATCGGGGCTCCTGGGTGTCTGTCGTGCAGGGGACCGCTGCCGCTGAGTCTACCGCGCCGGCAGCAAGTTGATCGCCCGCTGAAACGCCACCGTGAACCGGGCACTGCGTGCGGCGGCGCCGATGGGCACGCTGTACTCGAACCGCAGCGCAGCAAGCGGGTCCGGCACGCCCGGACGCCACGCCAGCCCGCCACCCACTTCGGACAGCCAGGTTCTTTGATCCGGCCAGTTGCGCGCGGTCGGCAGCGCGGCGCCGCTCACCGCGTCGTGTCCCCAGACCGAGCCGGTCGCGGCGAACACGCCACTCTGCAGCGGCAGCCACGCGGGCAACGGCAGGTGCAGCAGCCGGCGGAGATCGTCGGCCAGGATCAGGTCCACGCGTGCGAATGCCTGCCCCGTCCCGGCCAACTGGTTACGGTCGAGCGTGCGCAGGCTGGCGGCGCCGCCAAGGAAGAACGCGTCCTGCGGCAACGCGTCGCCGCGCAGCCGCCCGTAAGTGGCCTGCGGCACCAGTGCGAAGTGGCGGCCCAGCGACACGTCTCCGCCGATCGTGACCCGCGTGCGGCGGTAGCGGAAGTCACTGCCGACGCGCGGGTCGCTCGTCCAGTGCGCCACGTTCAAGCGAAAGCGCGTGCGCGGGATCGTGACATCGCCTAGCAGCGACAACTCGCGCGCGCGACCGAACACGGCGGGCGCGTTGAACGTCAGCGCCGGATCGCCGCCGAACAGCGTCCACGCCGTGGTGTAGGGCAGCGACGACTCCAAATGATCGCACCAGCCGATGCTCGCGAGTCCAGCTTCGCCGCCCAGCCGTAGCGTGGTCGTGTAACCATCGCGCCGCAGGTAATGGTGGCGGTCGCTGCCGTAGAGGAGCGCTCCGAGCGTGCTGAATCCCGGATCGTAGTGGTCGCGATCGAAGGCCTCGCTCCAGCGGCCCGCCGCGACGCGGAACGACAGCCGCGAGCGCAGCCGCTCCACCCGCCACGACGTGCCCCACGCGCCTTCGCCCAGCAGGTCGTGCGTGCCGGTGGTGTATTGCGCTTGGCCGGAGAACCGTCCGGGGAGCGGCGAGCGCAGCGCCAACCCGGCACCGAGCTGTCCGCCATCGGCGCGGTTGAAGCCGAGCGCCGGCGACCACGACAGGTGCAGGCCGCGGCGACTGCCGTCGCTACCCGCCCAGGCGTGCGGTCCGCGCGGTCGGGCGAGCCCGACCGCGAGCGCCGAGTCGAGTCCCGCGGTGTCCACCGGCGCGGCCGTGGCGCCATACCACGCATCGGTCGAGTCCGACAACGAGCGCACGTATTCGCGCAGCAGGCTATCGCTCGGAGCGCTTTCGGCATGCGCTCGCGGGGCTCGCGCCGTGAGTGCAATCAACACCGCGAGTGCGAACATTCCGCCGCGCGCGCTCACGACGGCTTCCGCCTTCCGCCGCCGCCGATCTTCACGCGCACGTGCGCGCCGCCCGCGCGCTTGCCCGAGGTGGCGAACAGCGAGTCCGGGAGCCCCGAGTTCACGGCGTAGTCGCTGAACGCCAGGGCGAAATCGAATGAGCGTCCGAACCGGGGTAGCGGAATCGTCAACTCCATGCGCACGAGCATGCGTGACATCACCCAGAACTCGCCCGCGCGTGTGCGCTCGACCACCATGTGCTGGATGTTCTTCAAGAACAACGGCACCGGTGACTGGTCGAACTCCAGCTCCTGGCGCAGGATCACGAAGTCCTTCGTGTCCACCCACACGCGGCCGGAGGGCTCGTACACCGCCAGTGCCGAGCGCGGCACGAAGCGCAGCGTGTAGAGCAGGTGGTCACCCAGCAGCTTGCGGTCCTCGATGCTGAACCGGTAGTTGCTGCGATTCGCGGGGCGGAACGCGAACGTCACCAGCTCCTCGCCCATGTCGGGCGAGAAATCGGAGTCCACCGAGTCGCTGTCGTCACCCTTGTTGGGATACTTCTCGAACTTGCGCAACTGGATCGTGCGCACGCCGTTCGGTTTCTTCTTGTAGACCTTCGACACGCTCTCGGAGAACAGCTCGGGTGTGCCCTTGCCGGCGGTGTTGCGGATGACGCGCAGGGTGGCGGTGAACGATTGGTCGTGCAGCAGCGAGTCGCGCCTCGCCTCGCCGCGCGCGACGCGGTCGAGGATCTCGTCGAGCGTCACGCGCGGCGCGCGCACCAGCACCTCGGCAACGTCGGTTCGCATGGTGTCTTCCACCGCCACGGTGGGGCCGCCGGTTCCGGCCGAAGGGACGGGTGGGGCGGCAAGGGCAGCACGGTGGGCGAATGGCACGGCACACAGCAGCAGCGCGGCGGCGACGAGCGCGGCGCCACGGCGGGCGAGCGCGGACTGCGGGTGCATCGGGGTCACGGTCAGTTCCCTGAGCGAGGGTGGGACTGCGGTCGCGGACGCTAGCCGGGGTGCGGCACGCCCGCAACAGTGCGCGTCGGAATGGCTACGAGAGGCTGCGGAAGGCGCGCATGACGCCGGCGATCGCGCTAGCGTTACGTGTGGTCGCTGCCGCGCGTTGCACGCTTTCGCTGGCTTCCGGCACGGCGCGTGCCATGTCAGGAAGGGGAGTCACTACGGCCGCCCTGCCCAAGGTCCACCCCGATCTCGGGCCAGACGCCGACTGGGAGAACGACCATGAAGACCACTGCTGCTCGCCTCGCCCTTGCCGCACTCGCGACGTTCACGCTGGATGCGGTCGCTGCGCGGGCCGCCGTCCGTCCGGAACCCTCCGCGCTGGCGCTGCCCTCGCCAGTGGTCACGAGAATGCTCACCTGGCGCGTGCCCACACCGAGCGATCCGCAGGCGCCCGAGACGCCGGTGACCCTGCTATTGGCCGCAGTGCCTGCTCCCGCGCCGGTCGAGTTCGCGGGCGTGCACTACCGGCCGCGCTCGCGCGGCCGCTACAGCAGCCGACAGCCAGAGTCCGCCGGCGTGAGCCAGGTGCATGTGGGCTTCTTCAACCCCAACGGCGATCAAGCCACCCGCTTCGACCTAGGCATCCGTGGCGGTCCGATGCTGGACCAGAACCTGCAACTCGGGCTGGGCGTCGACTGGATCCACAAGAGCGAGAACATCTCCAGCGTCACCACCTCCACCGTCGGTCCGGGCGGCGTCCCGATCGAGGTCAAGCAGCAGATCGCGCGCGCCTCGGTGAACATGTTCCCGATCATGGGCTTCATGCAGCTGTCCGCACCCGAGAACATGAGCATCGTGCCCTACGCCGGCGTGGGCGGCGGCTACGAGGTGCTCGTGCTGTCCGGCGACGACTTCACCACCGGACAGTCGTTCGAGGGCACGTTCAGCGGCTGGGGCTGGCAGGCGTGGGCTGGCGTGGGCGTGCCGCTCGGCGGCCGCACGCGGTTGAATGGCGAGGCATTTGTGAACGGTTCCGAACTGGGCCGCGACGTGACCGACAACGCCACCGGTTCCACGGTGCACGAGACGGTCAACGGGGACGGCGTGAGCATGCGCTTTGGCGTGGCGTGGGGG
>JAYVCN010000153.1:0-20652 GCA_043749875.1 Candidatus Eiseniibacteriota bacterium
TACGAGATCGATCGCGTTGTCACCGGCGCGCCGGACCGCGCCTTCCTCGAGAGCATCTTCCTCAAGCTGATGCTCAACTTCACGTGGTGGGTGAACCGCAAGGACGTCGACGGCCACAACATCTTCGCCGGCGGCTTCCTCGGGCTCGACAACATCGGCGTGTTCGATCGCTCATCGCCACTGCCCACGGGCGGTCACCTGGAGCAGGCGGACGGCACGGCGTGGATGGCGTTCTACTGCACCACCATGCTGGCCATCGCCATCGAACTGGCGGTGGACGATCCGGCGTACGAGGACGTGGCGAGCAAGTTCATCGAGCACTTCGTGGCCATCGCCGACGCCATGAACTCGCTCGGCGGTACCGGGCTGTGGAACGAAGCCGACGGCTTCTACTACGATCAGTTACACGTGGACGGCCGGCACATCCCGATGCGCATCCGCTCGATGGTGGGGCTGATCCCGCTGTTCGCGAGCGAGGTGCTGGAACAGTCCGACCTGGACCGGCTGCCGGGCTTGAAGAAGCGGCTCGACTGGTTCGTGAACAATCGTCCCGACCTGGCGCGCAACATCGCGCACATGGGCGACGGCACGGTCGGGCACGAGGACCATCGGCTGTTCGGCATACCCTCGCGCGAGCGGCTCGAGCGCGTGCTACGCGTGCTGTTCGACGAGCGGGAGTTCCTGAGCGACCACGGCGTGCGCGCGCTGTCGGCCATCTATCGCGACCAGCCCTACGAGTTCCACATCGACGGCATGGACCACACCGTGCGCTATGCGCCGGGGGAATCCGACACGGGCCTGTTCGGGGGCAATTCCAACTGGCGCGGCCCGATCTGGTTCCCGGTCAACTACCTGCTCATCGAAGCGCTCGAGCGCTACCACCACTTCTTTGGCGACAGCCTCAAGGTGGAATGCCCCGCCGGCTCCGGGCGTTGGGTGACGCTGCTCGACGGCGCGCGCGAGATCGCCGCGCGCCTCGCGACGCTGTTTCTTCCTGACGAGCATGGACGCAGGCCGTGTCACGGCGACAACCTGCGCTACGCGGAAGACCCGCACTGGCGGGACCTGGTGCTGTTCCACGAATACTTCCACGGCGACAATGGCCGGGGTGTCGGCGCCAGCCACCAGACCGGCTGGACGGCGCTGGCGATCCGCTGCATCGAGAAGCGGGCCGCGGCGCGCGATGAACACGCGGCGGCGGAGGCCGAGCGGGCACGCCGTGGCGAGACGGACGCACTCGAGCCCCGCGCCGCCGCGGCGGCGGAGGCCGCGGCGATCGTGCGCGGATCCTGACGTGACGCTGCCGTACCCGCGCACGGCGGAATGGCTCGAAGCGGATGGCCTCGGCGGGTTCGCCTCGGGGACCGTGGATGACATCCGCACGCGCCGCTACCACGCGTTGCTCCTGCACGCTGCGACGCCGCCATCGGGCCGGCGCGTGCTGGTGAATGGCCTCGAGGCGTGGCTCGAGCACGGTGAGTCGAGGGTGCCGTTGAGCGCGCAACGTTATGCCGGCGGTGTGGAGGTGGGTGCGGGTGTGGCGGGCATCGAGTCGTTCGTGTACGAGCCATGGCCGCAATGGGTGCGGACGCTGTCCGGCGGCGTGCAGGTGACGCACGAGCGGCTGGTGCGCCACGGACTGCCGCTGGTGGTGCTGCGCTGGAGCGTGCGTGGAGCACCCGCGGGCATGCGGCTCGCGGTGCGCTCGTTGTTGTCCGGCCGCGACATGCACGCGCTGCACCACGGCAACGATGCGTTTCGCTTCGACGCCGAGCGCTTGGGCGCGGTGCTGCGCTGGCAACCCTACGCTGATGTTGCGGGCGTGCTGGCTCTGACCGACGGCGACTACCAGCATGCACCGGACTGGTACTGGCGCTTTTCCTACACGGAGGAACAGGCGCGCGGGCTCGACTGCGAAGAGGATCTGGCGTCGCCCGGCGTGTTCCGCTGGGAGCTTTCGCACGGGGAAGCGGTGCTCATGCTGGGAGCCGATGTCCCCGAGGTGCGCAGGTTGTTCGCTGGCGCTGACCCACCCGAAGTGGCACAACGACTCATCGCCGCCGAGCGCGAGCGCCGGGCCGCGTTCGCGAGCCCGCTGCACCGCGCCGGCGACGCGTACGTGGTCGCGCGCGGCAAGGGCCGCACGATCATCGCGGGCTATCCCTGGTTCGGGGACTGGGGCCGCGACACGTTCATCGCGCTGCGCGGACTATGCCTCGCCACCGGCCGGCTCGACGACGCGCGCAGCATCCTGCTGGAATGGGCGAGCGCCGTGTCGGAAGGGATGATGCCCAATCGCTTCCACGGGCCGGGGGACATGCCCGAGTACAACTCGGTGGACGCCTCGCTCCGGTATGTGGTGGTGGTGGGCGAGTGGCTGGACGCCATGGCCGCAGCAGGGCGCAGGGTGGCAGCGAGCGACGAGGCCGGCATGGTCAACGCGGTCGAAGCGATCCTCGCAGGCTACACGCGTGGGACACGCTACGGCATCCATTCTGATGTTGACGGGTTGCTGGCATGCGGAGTGCCGGGAGTGCAACTCACGTGGATGGACGCCAAAGTGGGCGACTGGGTGGTGACTCCACGCGTGGGCAAGCCAGTCGAGGTGCAGGCGCTGTGGGTGAATGCGCTGGATGTCGGCGCACGCTTCTCGCCGGCTTGGGGCGAGCAGCGCGATGCAGCGCGCGTCGCGTTCGCTGCTCGCTTCTGGAACGAAGCGCGAGGCTGCCTCTACGACGTGGTGGACGTGGACCACGTTGCGGGCACCACCGATGCCAGCGTGCGCCCGAACCAACTGTTCGCGCTCGGTGGCCTGCCGCTCGTGCTGGTCGAGGGCGAACGCGCCCGGCGCGTGCTCGAAGTGGCCGAGCGTGAACTGCTCACGCCACTCGGGCTGCGCTCACTCGCGCCCGGCGAGCCGGGATACGCGCCGCATTACGGCGGCGGCGTGCGCGAACGTGATGCCGCCTACCATCAGGGCACCGTGTGGCCATGGCTGATCGGCGCGTTCGTGGAAGCCTGGCTCCGAGCCCGCGGCGGCAGCGCGGCGGCGCAGGCGGAGGCGCGCACGCGGTTCCTGGCTCCGCTGCATGAGCACCTGAACATCGCCGGCCTCGGTCACGTGAGTGAGATTGCCGATGCCGAGGCGCCGCACACCCCGAACGGCTGCCCGTTCCAGGCGTGGTCGGTGGGAGAGTTGTTGCGGCTCGAGCTCGAAGTGCTCGCGGATGCCTCGGCGAGGCCGGCGGCGAAGCGCGAGCCGGCCGCCTCGAAGTCGCGCTAGCCTCCGTCCTTCCGCACCACCCAGGTCGTCATGCAGCGCTGGTCCTGCACCACGGTGGTCTTGAGCGGATCCAGCAGCCGGCCGCCCAGCTCATACGTCCACTCGAGCAGCATCGCCTCGTTCACGAGGTAGCGCTCGGAGCCGTCGGGCAGACGGAAGCGCCGCTCACCCATCGGCTGCATGCGTGCCTCCATCCCGATGTCCGACGCGAGCCGGCAGAACAGCAGCCCGCCCGGGCGCAGCACGCGCCACATCTCGCGCAGCATGGCGGCGAAGTGCGCATTGTCGCGCGCGAAGTGCAGCACGGCAATGCTCACGACGACGTCTGCAGAGTGGTCCGCGAACGACATCGCCTCGACCGGCTCGACCCTGAAGTCGGCCGCGGGCAGCGCCGGCGCCAGTCTTGCCGCCAGCTCTCGCGTCTTCGCGACGGCGTGGGGGTCAGCGTCCACTGCCGCGACCTGAAAACCCGCGCGCAGCAGGTAGTGGAGGTTCCGTCCGGCGCCACAGCCGGCGTCGACCACGCGCATCGGCGGGGACAACCGGCCGCGCAGCAATTGATCGAACAGGTAGATGTCGATCGGGCCGAACTGCGTGGCCAGGTCCTGCATTCAGCCCTCGCGCGTCGCCCGCGCACGCGTAGCTCGTAGTGCCTAGCTGTCGCCCACCCGCACGAGGTTGTAGAAGTCCTCGTTCGTCTTGGTGCGGCCCAGGCGGTCGACCAGCTTCAGCATGGCTTCCTGCGCCGGCATCTGCACCAGGATCCGGCGCAGCGCCTGGAACGTGGTCAGCTGGTTCGGCGGGATGAGCTTCTCTTCCTTGCGTGTCCCACTCTTCGGGATATCGATCGCCGGGTAGATGCGCCTTTCCGCCAACTCGCGCGACAGGAAGATCTCCGAGTTACCCGTGCCCTTGAACTCCTCGAAGATGATCTGGTCCATGCGCGAACCGGTGTCCACCAGCGCGGTGCCGATGATGGTGAGCGAACCGCCATTTTCGATCTTGCGCGCCGCGCCGAAGATCTGCCGCGGCGACTGCATGGCGTTGGTGTCGAGGCCGCCGGACATGGTGCGGCCGCCGTTACCGGCCGCGGCGTTGTAGGCGCGGGCCAGTCGCGTGATGGAGTCGAGCAACAGCAACACGTCCTTGCCCGCGAGCACGTCGGCGGCCACCTTGTTCATGGCGATCTCGGTGGTCTCGATATGTTCGTCCACCGACATGTCGCTCGAGGCGGCGATGACTTCCGCCGGCGTGTTGCGCTTGAAATCGGTGACCTCCTCGGGGCGCTCGTCCACCAGCAACGCGTACACCTTCACGTCGGGATGGTTGAACGCGATCGAGGCCGCGATGGCTTGTAGAATTCGCGTCTTGCCGGCCTTGGGTGGCGCCACGAGCAGGCAGCGCTGGCCGCGGCCGAGCGGTGCGATGAGATCGATGGCGCGACCGGTGATGCGATCGCCATAAGGCGGATCACCCTGCCCGGCCGGCAGCTCGAGGATCAGGCGCTCCGTCGGATCGAGCGCGGCGCCGGCTCCCTGTAGTTGCTTGAGGAGTTCGAGCCCCGGGCGCTGCGGACGGCCGCTGCGGGTGTTGTTGCCGCCGCTGCCAACGCCATCCCGGCGCCGGCCGCGTTGGCGTCGCCCGCCCTGGTTGTTGCTGTACTGCTGCGGCTGGAAGCCGCCCTGCTGCTGTTGCGGCGGTGGATTGCCACCCTGCGGGCGGCCACTGTTGCGCGGCCGGCGACGCCGGCGGCGAGCATTTCCGCCCTGAGCGTCGTAACCCCTGCCGGGGACGCCGTTCGGTCCGGGGGGGCCGCCACTCGGCGGGCCCATCGGGTCTCCGGAGGAACTCATCGGGGCGCCTCCGGGCGAGGGAGGGGCCGAGTAATCGGCCGAGGAGCCGCCTTCATACGACGAGGGGGCGGGGGGAGCATCGGACTGCGTTGCATCATATGGAGTTCCTTCAGAAGCGGCGCCCGGCTGTTGTGGATCGTTCGGGCGCATGCCGCGGGGGCGGCGACGACGTGGTCTCATGAACATTCCTTCCGGCGCGCACTCTTCGTGACTACTCCGAGTGCACCGGGGGTGGACCTGTGCGCAGCGCGGCGTGTGCGAGCCCAAAACTCTGCGCGGTTCGACCGGTGAGCGCTTCCGGGGCGATGGCCGTGTGCGTCTACGGATTCATCGCGCGCGCGGACTGTGGCGCGCTCGACCTGCTTGCTGCCGGTGGGCGGCGCTTCGGCTCGCCCCGGCGTCACCGGTGCCCGACATCGACATCACGGTGCGGATTCGTTCGGCGATCAGGTCCGCCAGAAGAGGCGCCTGATACCATCGGCCTCGGCCTTCTGTTCCCAGCGCACGAGGCTACAGGCGGGAACCTACACGCTCGGACGCCTGCGCGCCAATTGAAAGCGCGGTACGCGTTGCGGGCCGGCCGCGGGTGGGGACATGCGAGACGCGGCGCATGTAGCGAGCCGCGGCTCCACCGCGAAGAAGGTGACGGAATGATTATCGGCAGGGGGGCACAGGAATTCAAGTAGAGGTTGTGGGCTCCCCTATGGGATTCCCAGAAACGGGTCATTTGCCCACCCATCAGATGCTGCCACCCCCCGTCCAGATGCGGTCCTGCACGCCGGCGCGGAAATTGGCCCAGCGCGCCATCACGAACAACAGGTCTGCGACGCGATTGAGCCAGCGCAGGAGCCGCGGACCGACGTCCTCGTGAGCCGCGAGCGCGGTGACCCGCCGCTCGGCGCGGCGGCACACGGTACGAGCGTGGTGCAGCACGGCGGCGAGCGTCGTGCCGCCCGGCAGCACGAAGCGCGTGAGCGGTGCCAGGTCCGTCTCGAGCCGGTCGATCTCGCGCTCGATCGCGACCACGTCGTCATCCGAGATGCACGCCAGCTTGGCGAGCATGGCGGCATCCGTCGTGGCCAGTTCGGCGCCGACCTGGAACAGGGCCGCCTGGAGCCCCGGCACCAGTTCAGCGAAGATGTGCTGGGCGTCGAGCGCGTGCGCCACCCCGAGCACCGAATTGAGCTCGTCCACGCTGCCGTAGGCCTCGACGCGCGCGTCGTGCTTGGGAACTCGCGCTCTTCCCAGCAGGCCGGTGGTGCCATCGTCGCCGGTACGCGTGTAGATCTTCATGACGGGGGAGTGTAATGGGGGTGGGGTCCTGTGAGAAGCTGGGGCTCCCATGATCCTCAAGCGCTTCTACGACGAGCCGCTCGCCCAGGCCAGCTTCCTGCTCGGCGACTCGGTCACGCACGAAGCCATCGTCATCGACCCGAATCGCGACGTGGACGCCTACTTGAAGGCGGCCGCGGCCGAGCAATTGCGCATCGTCGCGGTGACCGAGACGCACATCCACGCGGACTATTGCTCGGGCACGCGCGAGCTGGCACAGCGCGCCGGCGCGCGCGCCTACCTCTCGGACGAGGGCGACGCCGACTGGAAGTACGCATGGGCGGGCGAACCCAATGTGACGCTGGTACGCGACGGCAGCGCGATCCGCGCCGGGCGCGTGCGCCTCGACGTGCTGGCCACGCCCGGGCACACCCCGGAACACGTGAGCTTCCGGCTCACCGACGAGGCCGCGAGCAGCGAACCAATCGGCGTGTTCACGGGCGATTTCGTGTTCGTGGGCGACGTCGGCCGCCCGGACCTGCTTGAGCGCGCCGCGAACCAGCTCGGCACCATGGAGCAGGGCGCACGCGCGCTCTACGCTTCGCTGGCCCACTTCCAGCAGCAGCACGCGGACCACGTCATGCTCTGGCCCGGGCACGGCGCGGGCTCTGCGTGCGGCAAGAACCTCGGCGGCCTGCCGGTCACCACCCTCGCCTACGAGCGGCGCACCAACTGGGCGGTGCGCTGCCCCAACGTGGACGAGTTCGTGCACGAGGTGCTGGCCGGACAGCCGGAGCCGCCCGCGTACTTCAAGCACATGAAGCACATGAACAAGCTCGGCCCGGCGCTGCTCGGAGAGTTCCGGGAACCGCCGCACCTCGACGCTGCCGGCATCGTGGCCGCGGTCGAGCGCGGCGACCCGGTGATCGACCTGCGCCCGACCATCGAAGTGCTTAGCGGCGCGATTCCCGGTGTGCTCGGCATCCCGGTGGGCGGCTCGTTCCCCACCTGGGCAGGGGCACTGCTGCCCTATGACCGACCGATCACGTTACTCGCCCCGGATCGCACGCGTGTGATGGCCGCGGTACGGCAGCTGGCGCTCATCGGTCTCGACCGCGTGACGGGCTGGTTCGGGAGCGATGCGCTCGCGGTCTGGGCGCGTGAGAAAGGCCCGCTCGCGGTCACGCCGCAGATCGCGCCGGGCCCGGCGTTCACGGGCGCGCAGCGCGGCGAGCTCACGTTGCTCGACGTGCGAGGCCGCGCCGAGTACGCCGCCGGGCACGTGCCCGGTGCGCAGCACGTGCCGCTCGGCGAGCTGCCGGCGCGAGCGAGCGAGCTGCCGCGGGACCGGCCGGTCGCCCTCTATTGTGGTGGCGGCACGCGCTCGCGCATCGGCGTGAGCGTGCTGCGGCGCGCGGGATTCACGGAGCTGCTGGACCAGGGCGGGGGCTTCCCAGCGCACGTGGCCGCGGGACTCCCGGTGGAGTGACCGGGCCGCCGCTTGCGCGCTTGGACGCCTTGCTGCCTACGCACGTGGCAGCCTGCTCGCTTGCGCTCCGGACGCGCGTACGGCATATTCCATTGCCCTTCTGACGTGCCGCAGACTCTTTCATCCTGCGAGGCCATGCCCGTCCGCGACGCCCTGCCCGCTGTGCTCCGTGGCGAAGTCGGAGCCGACCTGTCGGCTTCAGCACGCGCCGAACTGGAGACGCTCGCCCACGACGCCCAGCAGGAGAAGCGGCTGACGTGGATGCGCGACGAGCTGGGCGGTCGGCTGAAGCAGGCCCAGCCACCCTCGTCGTGGGCGGTGTACTACCTGCTCTCGGCGGCGTGCGCGCTACACGGCGAGGTCGAGCGCGCACAGCAGACGCTGCTCGCGCTTGGCGAGAAGGTGCTGGCTGCAAAGAAGTGGGAACCACTCGCCGCCATCGCCGAGCGCTCGCTGGCGCTGGTGCAGACCCAGGCGGCCGCGCGGCTGCTGGTCGAGGCGCACGAGGGCATGGGCAAGGATCCGGCGCGGTTGGACGCGCTGTCACGTGCCTGGGCCATCATGCCGGACGATCTCGAGTTGGCGCAGAAGCTCGCGAAACGCCTGGGCGACGCGGGCCGTGGCGACGACCGGCGCGCACTGCTGGGGGATCTCGCGGGACGCTTCGCCGAGGAGGACCTCTACGAGGAACTCGAGGACGCCGCCGAGGAGTTGGCGCAGCACGATGACTGGGAAGGCCTGATCCACGTGGCCGCAGCCCTGCCGACGGTGGCGGGCAAGGGGTCGCTCAAGGAGTCGCAGCGCATCGCGGACATCGCGCTCACCAGCCTGGCGCGCACGGGCCATGCCGGCGACGCCCTCGAGCCGTTGCGAAAAGTCGTCAATATCGCGGTCACCACCCAGGGCGACGACGCCGCCGAGCCGTTCCGCGCCGCCATCACCGACGCGCTCCGACAAGGCCCGGGCAGGCGAGTTCCCGCGCTCGACGACGCGGTGGAGCAGAGCGGCCTCGCCGACGGGGACACGCCGTTGCCGCGGGCCATCGAGGCCTTCGACACCATCGCCTCGCTCGCGCCGGGATGCGGCGTACTGCACGACGGCTTCGGTCCCGGGCGCATCGTGTCCAACGACACGGTCACCATCATGGTGGACTTCATGAAGTCGAAGGGCCACAAGATGCCGTACGTGGCCGCGCGGCGCACGCTGACGCCGGTGGCCGAGGACGACATCCGGCTCATCCGCTACACGAACCCGGCCGAGATCGTGCGCCTGCGCACCGAGGACCAGGCCAGCATGATCGTGAGCGCGCTCAAGTGCCTGGGCGGCTCGGCCGACGCGAACCGCCTGAAACTGTTCCTCATCAGCACCGACCTCGTGTCCGCCAAGGATTGGACGGTGTTCTGGCGCAAGGGCAAGCCGGCGTGCGAGAAGGACCCGCGCATCGATCACGCGCGCGCTTTCGAGCAGTTCTACAAGCTGGCGACCGCGGTGCAAGTGGCGCGCTCGGTCGCAGCCACCGCCGCCGGGACCTCGGGCGGCGACAGCGCGCACGACGACGCGCCGCTGCCCGCACTCGAGGTGCGCAAGCCGGCCAAGACGAACCTCGGCACGATCCGCAAGTTCCTCGCCCAGCATCCCGCCGCGGAGCCAGCGCTCAAGGCCCGCTTCGGCCGATTCGTGCAGCGCACGACGCTCGACCTCGACGCGGACAAGTCCGACCGCGCGCGGGCCGGCTTGTACTTCGCACGCTGGAACCCGGAGCAGCACGTGGTGTGGCTCGGGGTCGTGCGCTCGCTGTGGTCGCTCGACATCGGCATCAGCGACCTGTCCTACGAGGACGAGCAACTGGCGTTCCTTGCCGACTCGCGCTCGGCCGGCGTCGCGCTCGAAGCGACGCTGTCGGCGCTCGACTCACGCTTCTCCGCGGTGCGTGAAGCGGCCGAACGCGACCTCGCCGCGCTCGACGACGCCGGCAAGACGCAGTTGCGCCGCACGCTCGTGGACCGGGCCGTACGTTACCCCGCGGCCATGCTGCGGCTGATCGAGGACGACATCGCGGCCGTCAAGGCCCCCGAGGATGCGTGGCGGCTGTTCATCGCCTCGCTGCAGCTGATCGAGGAGAAGCCCAAGCCGTCCACCGGCGAGAAGGTGCTGCGCTGGATCGATGAGGGCGGTCCGTTCCAGCGCATGCTCGCGGGCGTCAAGCCGCCCAACGAGGCGCGGCTCAAGCTGCGCGTGCTGCTGCGGCAGTGGCACTCCAGCGATCGCTACCTGTTCCCGGCGCTCGACGCGGTCGCCCGTGTCGGCATGCCGGATGAGAAGCAGTGGGTGCTCGACCACCGCCAGAAGAAGACGGACGCGCTGTTCAGCCAGGTCGGCGAGCAGGCGGATGAATTCAGCAGCCCGGTCATGACGCGCGCCACGTGGGCCGTGCTGCAACGTGAGCTCGAAGAACTCGAGCGCGAACTGCGCACCGTCATCCCGCAGACCATCCAGAAGGCGCGTGAGCTCGGCGATCTCAAGGAAAATGCCGAATACCACTCGGCGAAGCTCAAGCAGAGCAACGCGCAGAAGCGTGCGGGGTCGCTGCAGATGCGCATCTCGCGGGCGCGCTTCGTGGAGGACGCCGAGTACCACGAAGGGGTCGCCGGGCTGGGCACCGAGGTGGTGCTGGAGAGCGAGTCCGAGACCATGTCGTATTGGATCCTCGGGGATGGCGAGCATCACCTGGGCGACCACGTGATCTCGCACCAGACGCCGATCGCGAAGGCCATCCTCGGCCACGGCGTCGGTGATGCGCTCGAGTTGGGCGACGGCGAACAGCGCCGGACATGGCGCGTACGCTCGATCAAGCGGCGCCTGCCACCGGCCGAGACGCCTTCCAGCGCATCCTGAGGCGCGCGCCGCAGCGCCTGCATTCGCAGCACTTTCGCGCGCTGAGCGTGCTCACGCCGGCGGTCTGCCGCTGCACAGTGCCCGCGCTCCCCGGCCCTGCCCGGCCGGCGCATGCACCGGATTCCCGAACGGGCGCCTGTGACCGTGACGCATCGCCGCAAGTGAACAGACTAAGAATTCTTCTCGCCGCGCGCGCGCGTGGCACGCGTATCCGTGCCCGCGGGTGCGCAAGAAATTCTTCGGTGCATGCGAAAATCGTTTGGCAGCGCGCGCCACGCAGGCTATGTTCCGCGCACGTTTCACACCGCCTGTCGCGCATTCACGATGAGCAGCAAGCGCGATGGTCGTGCCGGTCGGAGCAGCGCGCGATACAGATTCACGCTCTACGCGCGAGCTCCTCCCAGGATTCAGGGACCGGCGGGCGGCGATGACAAGAGTTTAGGCCGCAACCTCTCGGGAAGGCGTCCGCGCCGATCCGGTCGTTGGGTCGGAAAAGGATTTCCCGCCGCCCGCTTATTCTCCGCCGCTCGCGTTCGCGCGACGGTGTACGAATCGGCCAGGAGTTCGCGATGTCGCTGCAGGCCCGCGCCGGTGGTCTCGCGCTCGAGATGGACGAAGCGCTGCGCGGGGTCGTGACCCTCGGCTGGCTCGAAGCCGACGGCCTGCACGGCGAGCCGTTGAGCGCCGCGTACACGGCCGAACGCGACGAATCCATCCGCAACATGATGCGGCGGTTCACCGGCCGGCAGGCCGCCGACATCCCGGGCGTGGCCGAGACGCGCGGCATGTTCCACCGCCTGGGTGTGGACCCCACCAAGTCGCGTCCCGCGAGCGAAGCACTGCTGCGCCGCGTGCTGCAGGGCAAGGGCTTACCTCACATCCACCCTGCCGTGGACGTCTGCAACCTGGCTTCGCTCGAACACCAGCTGCCGCTCGGCCTGTACGATCGCGCGCAGGTGAAGGGCTCCATCTACGCGCGTATCGGCGGCGCAGCTGAAGGCTACGAAGGCATCCGCAAGGGCCGCGTGAACCTGGCCGCGCGGGCGCTCCTGGCCGACGACGACGGCGCGTTCGGGGCACCCACCGCGGATTCGGCCCGCACCCAGGTCACGGCCGACACGCGCGCACTGCTCGCCGTCATCTATTGCCCCACCGAGCGGCCGAGCGAACAGCTCTCGGCCATGCTCGCGCGCGTCGCCGACCTGCTCGCGCGCCATTGCGGCGCGACCGTGCACTTGGTCCAGACGCGCCAGTAGGGTTTCGGGGCGTCGCACGCAACGCGCGGTATTGCAACCGTTCGCGGCTGCTTGGAGATCGCGCGCTTGACCCCCTCTGGGACCTCGGCCAACCTTCGCGCGTCGTTCCCCAACCGGCCCGCCGCACGGGTCGCTGTTCTTCAGGAAGGAGCCCCACATGAAGCAGCTTCTCGCGTTCGCGCTCGCCGCGCTCGCCGCCCTCGTGGTGTCCGCGGGCAGCGCGCGCGCTGGCAGCATCGGCGTGGGCGTGTTCGGCGGCACGAGCGTGCCGGTAGCACAGGCCGACCAGGACAAGGGCACGCTGTTCGGCGTGCGTGCACCCGTCAAGCTCATCCCGCTGTTCACGGTGGAACCGTTCTACTCGTCGTCAGCGCTCGGGGACAAGACGATCGACATCGCCCCGGGCGTGAGCGTGACGCGCGAGGGTTCCAAGGTCACGTCGTACGGGCTCAACGCCATGCTGACGCTGGGCGGACCGGTGTCGTTCTACCCCTACGTCGGCGTCGGACAGGCCAAGTTCAAGCGCACGTCGCAGGACGAGTCGTTCACGTCGTACCACATGGGCCTCGGGCTCGGCCTGTCGCCGATTCCCAAGTTCAGCCTCGACCTGCGCGGTGAGCTGCAGGCCGCGGTCGACGGTGACGTGTCGCGCAAGATGGTCAACATCTCGCTGGGCGCGTCCTACTCGCTGTTCAGCATGCCTTGAAAGGGGCCTCGACCATGAAGACGCTTCGCAACGCAGTGCCCTTGGTGGCACTGGCCGCGCTGGCGGCGGCCGGGTGCTTCCTCGTCTCCGGGCAGTTCGTGGTGAACTACGTGCTGCCGACGCCGCTGCTCGTGGTGGGAGGCGCCACACTCACGGGTGTGAGCGTCGACCTCAACACGATCAAGCAGTACAGCGACCACAAGAATGACCTCAAGCGCGTGGACGACCTGGCGCTGGTGGGCGACTTCAAGAACAACAACTCGACGTCGACAAATGTCGAGGCCTGGCTGGTGCCGGCGGGCACGCTGAATCTGACGGGCGCACAGTTGGCGGCCAACGGCGTGAAGCTATGGGGCTCACTCAGCATTGCCGGAAACGCCACGGAGCATGTCGACTGGAATCGTTCGTCCAGCCTGTTCGTGGGCCGGCAGGCGCTGGTCGACGAGATCAAGGGTGACGGAAAGTTCTCGCTCTACATCATCGCGAACGGCACTTTCAACGTCACCGTGACCGACGGCGCCGTCATCGCAGTGGTCAGCGCCGCGAAGTAACGCCACGCACGAATCCACGTGACCCCGGCTCCTGACAGAGCCGGGGTCAATGTGCTTCCGGTGCGTTGAGTACAGCCGAAGCCGAGGTCGGAGTGCGTTGGGGAAAGCTCAAGCGCCTGGATCGCGGATGGGAAACCCCTGTCCGTCTCCGTTGCTCAGGCCCGGCGCCTCAGCCTCTCCACCGATTCGTGATCGGCAGGCGCCGGTCCTTGCCGAACGCGCGCGGCGTGATCTTGATGCCCGGCGGGCTCTGGCGGCGCTTGTACTCTGCCAGGTCCACCAGCCGCGCCACCTTCCGCACCAGCGCCTCGTCGTGCCCCATGCGCGCGATCTCGGCGATCGAACGGTCCTCTTCGACGTATTCACGCAGGATGGCATCGAGAATGTCGTAGGGCGGCAGCGAGTCCTGATCGGTCTGGTCGGGGCGCAGCTCTGCCGACGGCGCTCGCGTGAGCGTGTGCTCGGGGATCACCAGCGAGACCCCATTCCGCCAGCGGGACAACTCGTACACCTGCGTCTTGTACACGTCTTTCAATATCGCGAAGCCTCCGGCCGTGTCGCCGTACAGCGTGCTGTAGCCCACGCTCGTCTCGCTCTTGTTGCCGGTCGTCAGGACCAGCCAGCCGAATTTGTTGGACAGCGCCATGAGCGCATTGCCGCGGATGCGCGCTTGCAGGTTCTCCTCGGTGGTGTCCGGGGCGCGGCCCTTGAACGATGGCGCAAGTGCCTGCTCGTAGGCCGTCATCACCTCCTGGATGGCGATGGTCTGGATGCGCATGCCCAGCGCCTTCGCCAGCGCCGCAGCGCCCTGCTGCGAGGATTCCGACGTGTAGGGCGAGGGCATCGAGACCCCGACGACGTGCTCGGCCCCGAGTGCGTCCACAGCCAGGCACGCGGTGAGCGCGGAATCGATGCCGCCCGAGAGCCCGAGCACCACCGTCTCGAAGCCGTTCTTCCGCACGTAGTCGCGCACTCCGAGCGTGAGCGCGGCGTAGACCTCGGCCGCTTCGCTCACCTCCTCGCGCGGCGCGCGCGGCACCAGTGCCGGCCGCGCCAGCGTCGTCGCCACGCTGCTGCCCGCAGCCTCGCGCCCGGGTTCGGTCAGGTGGATGCGCGGCATCGGCTCGGACTCGTCGAGCGAGCGCTCCTCGCGCAGGCGCGGATCATGCAAGCGGGCGTTGAACACCTCGTCCAGGTCCACATCGGCGACGACGAGATCCTCGGCGAACGCGGCACCCTCGGCCAGCACCCGGCCGCGTTCGTCGAGGATCAGGCTCGAGCCGTCGAACACGATCTCGTCTTGTGCTCCCACCAGGTTCACGTACGCGACAATGGCCTGGTTGTCCGCCGCGCGCGTCGAGATCATGCGACGGCGCTCGCCGGCCTTCCCGGCGTGATAGGGCGAGGCGGACAGGTTCAAGATGACTTCGGCTCCGCCACGCACGACCTGCTCCTCTGACGGGCCGCCGGCCAGCCAGATGTCCTCGCACACGTTGACGCCGAACACCATGCCGTCGCGCGCGAACACCAGGCTGCGGCGCTCGGCCATGAAGTAGCGGTTCTCGTCGAACACGCCGTAGTTGGGCAGGTAGCGCTTGCGTGCGGTGCCCACGAAACGGCCGTCGTGCAGCACGGCGGCGGAGTTGTAGAGGTCCACATCCCGCTCGAGCGTGCCCACCACCACAGTCAGGCCGCGGGTGTACGCCGCCAGCTCGCGGGTGCGCTCGATGCAGCCCTGGATGAACGCGGGCTTCAGGAGCAGGTCCTCGGGTGGGTAGCCGGGGACGCACATCTCGGGGAACGCCAGCAGTTCCACGCCCAGCGAGCGGGCCTGGTCGATGGACCCGCGGATCCTCGACAGGTTGCCGTCGAGGTCGCCGACCGTGGGATTGATCTGGGCGAGGCCGAGGCGGAGCATGCGCATGGGCCAGCCAGTGTGCGGGGCGGCCAACGGGCGCGCAAGCGAGGGGAGCGGTCCGGGCGCCCGGAAACCGCTGAACTCGCTTGCAGACAACGACCTTCACGGGCGAGCGGTCGGGGGGAAACGAAAACGCCCGGCCATGGACCGGGCGATCCCGTCTTTTTTGCGGAGGGGCCGCAGGCCCGACCGCGTGCGCAAGAGAGACTGGGTGATTCAGCTCTTTGGTGCCAACTCCCAAGTCCGACCCTACTTCCGGCAGGGACCTCTCGGGTCCGTGTCTTTACTAGCCGGAGACGGGCTCTTGCTGCATGACGGAGCGGCCGGCTCGCTGGCCGGGCTCCGCGCGGGAAGCTGCAAGGATCATTCCTTGCAGCCGCCCGGCTGCGCCATGCTGGTAACTGATTGTGAATAAACAATCGCGTGGGTTCAATCGATTTCTTCGCCGGGGCCGCATCGGGCAGCCCCGCACCACCCGAAGCGCAATACGCCCACTTCGTGACCAGTGTGACGGCCGGCCTAGCCTGCTGCCGACAGGTCGTTGTGGCGCAGTAGGATAGGTAGTGCGGTGCATGCGGCCGGTCACCGACTCCGGCTGACCCGCGGAGTCCCGTTCGTGACCCAGCGCCTCCGCGCTCCGCTCGACGAGCGCGGAGGGTCCGTCCAACAACCGCATGAGCCCGGCGTCCGGCGGCGGGTCTGAACCAAGCGCGCGTTTGCACTCACCAGCCGCGGGTCATGCGGAGCGTCATGCGCACTGGGGCGCCGACTTGACTGGTACCTACGTCGTATTTACGTTGTAGGCATGCCTAATCTGCGGTTCGACTGGGACGCTCACAAGGACGCCCAGAACCGACGCAAGCACGGCGTCTCGTTCGCGGAAGCGGAGACCGTTTTTTCGGACGACCATGCGCTGTTGGTCGACGATCCGAACCATTCGGACGACGAGGACCGGCTCGTGCTTCTCGGGCTCAGCGCAAGGTTGCGGGCGCTGGTGGTTGTCCACTGCTATCGAGAGCAAGAGGCAGTCATCCGAATCATCTCTGCCCGGAAGGCGACCGGGAAGGAACGAGGTCTCTACAACCGAAGGTGGCAAACATGAGAAAAGAGTATGACTTCTCGAAAGGTCGTCGGAATCCCTACGCGAGCCGGCTCAAGCGTCAGGTGACAATCCGTCTTGACGAGCAGACCATCAAGTACTTCAAGACCATTTCGCGTGAGTGCGGGATTCCCTACCAGACGCTCATCAACCTTTACCTGCGTGATTGTGCAGCAACCGGCAAACGGCTGGCGCTCGATTGGAAGTCAGTGGCGTGAGGCGGGATGGCGCATGACAACCGCGGTCATGCGGAGCGCTGGGCGCACGCAGAGGACCTCGATTGCCGGGTGTTGTCTGTGCTTACCGTGCCCATATATCGACCGTGGCGACCACTCCGGGAAACCACGCTTCGCTCCTTGCCGCCCAGCTCGATCAGCTCGCGGGCTAACGACGAAAGGGGCGCGGGCCCGGACACCTCGATCGCGTTGCGGTTCACCGAGGCCGAGCTCGACACGATCTGTGGTGCAGCGCTGGATATCCGGCTGTTCGACGACCTGCGAATGGGCCTGGTCCTACGATGCCAAGGGAAGGTGGCGCGACGACTCGAAGCGACTGGACTCGTGGATACGGCTCGTCTATAGGATTGTCCGTTCCCACCCGGAGTATCAGGCACTACCTCGACCGCGCGGCGCTCTGATTGATTGAGTCGGTGTGCCTGCGGAGCGTCAGCCCTTCACCGCCGACGGCGCACCCGAACCAGCCCGCACCCTCCACGCCAACCCCGTCGCCAGCACCGCAAGCACCGCGAGCGCGGTGAACGTCTCGTGCGTCGCGAGCACGAACGCCCCCCGGTCCACACCGCCCGGCGCGCCCAGGTGCAGCGCCGCGCCCGAGTGCACGTGGTAGCGGGCCGTGACCAGGGCGCCGGTGAACGCGACGCCGGCCGCAAGACCAAGGTTGCGCGTCGTGCTCTGGAGCCCCGAGGCGAGCCCCAGGCGCTCGGGCGGCACCAGCGACAGCAACGCGCTGGCGTTGGGGACCGCGAACAGCCCCTGGCCGATGCCAATCAGCATCAGGCCGGAGGCGAGCTTTGCGCCCGCGGGCATCACGCCGAGATCCGCGAGCAGCCACATCCCGAATGCGGTGAGCGCCATACCGGTCACCGTGAGCGTGCGCGCGCCGAGCCGATCGGCGAGGCGGCCGGCCACGGGTGCGCAGAACAGCGCGGCCACGGGCAGCACCGCGAGCCACGCCCCCGATTGCGCGGCGCTCAACCCGCCGGTCTCCTCGAGCACGAGCGGCAGGTGGAAGCCCACCGACACGCTCAGGATCTGGCTCAGGAACGTGAGTGAGACGGCCGCTCCGAGCGGGCCCACGATAAGGTCGAGTGGCAGCAGCGGAGCCTTCGATCCCGATTGCACCGCGAGGAACGTGCCCAGCAACAACACGCCACCCGCCGCGCATGCCAACACCAGCGGATCGGTCCAGCCGCTTTCGGGGCCGCGCGTCAACGCCAGCATGAGCCCGGCCAGGCCCGTGGCCCACAGCAAGGGCTGCAACACGTCCACGCGTGGCGCGCCAGGCGCGACGACATCAGCCGGCACGCGCTTGCGCAGCAGCGCCCAGGCCAGGAGCCCGAGCGGCAGGTTGATGAAGAAGATCCAGCGCCACGACGCATGCGCCACCAGCAGCCCGCCAAGCGGCGGCCCGACCGCGAGCCCGATGCCGACCATGGCGCCGAACGCGCCCAGCGCGCGGCCGCGCTCTGCAAGTGGAAACGCCTGTACGAGCAGTGCCGAGCCGTTCGCGGCCACGAGCGCCGCACCCACGCCCTGCAGCACGCGCAATCCGATCAGCGCCCCGACCGTCGGGGCGAGGCCGCACAGCACCGAGGCGAGCGTGAACAGCAGCAGTCCGGCGCCATAGGTCTTCCGCCGGCCGTGCGCATCGGCGAAGCGCCCCGCGGCCAGCAGCAGCCCCGTGAGCGTGAGCGAATAGGCGAGCGCCACCCACTCCACCGTGCTCAAGCCCGCGTGCAGCGTGCGCTGCAACGTCGGCAGCGCGATGTTCACCACGCTCGCGTCGAGCGTGGCCATGATGACGCCGAGCGCGATGGGCGGGAACACGCGCCAGCGCGGCCAGGCGTTGGCAACGGCGTCGGTCGCGGCGGGGGCGACAGGAACCCCGGGGCCCCCGTCACCGCCGCCGCCGGGCCTTCCGTCGCTCACGGCTGCCGCAGGATGCGCATGATCTCCGGCAGGTTGGGCGTCTTGCCGTAGAGCAGCATGCCGAGGCGGAACAGTCGCGAGCCCAGCAGCAGCATGAGCACGGCGCTCAGGCCCAGCAGCCCGAGCGAGGCCGCGATCTGCCACGCCGGGATGACTGCGCCCGAGACCGCGGCGACGCTCATGCGCAGCATCATGCTCGTGGCCGCCGTGGGGGGGAACATCGACATGCCCACCGCCAGCCCCGAATTGGGTGTGTTCAAGAACTTCCACATCACCCAGAACGGGCACACGTTCAGGATGGTGAGGTAGCCGGCGTACTGCGTCGCCTCGCGCAGGTTGGTGGTGAGGGCGCCGACGCTGATCATGATGCTCGAATAGAACAGGTAGCCGAAGAAGAAGTAGAGGAACCCGAACACGAGCAGCGAGGTCGGGATCTGGACGTGGGCGATCGCGAGCATGCTGGCGCCACTGAACGCGCCGGCCGCGAGCCAGACTCCGACCAGCGTCAGCCCGGCGCTGCCGAGCCCGAGCAACTTGCCGGCCAGCAGCTCATCGGGCGAGACCGAGCACAGGAGCGACTCGAGGATGCGCGTCTCCTTCTCCTCGGAGACGCCCTGCAACAGGTACTGGCCCCCGGTGATGATGGCCATGGCGAGCAGGAAGCCGAGCGCGAACGGCAGCAGAAAGCCGGCGAACTGCTTGGCGTCGTCCTTGATGCCCCAGTGGCCCTCGCGGTCCTTCGTGTACAGGTCCAGCCCGCGCTCGATCCACATCGTGCGCTCGATACGGATCGAGTCCGCCTGTCCAACGAGCATGTTGCGCGTGAGCCAATGCTCGAGCGGAGCCCAGTTACTGTTGCTCGCGAACACGTGCGTGTCGTGCTCGTACAGCCGCAGCCGGCCGGTCTGCAGGAAGTCGGCGCCCACGACCAGCACCTGCTTCACGTGCCCTGCGTCGAGCGAATCGAGTGCCACCACTTGGTCGGTGAAGCGCCGCAGCAGGACCGGCACGCGCTTCGGTGGCGGCGCCGGCTTGCCCGATTGGCGCGGGTCGATGTTCGGCTCGGCCGGGGCCACGTATTCGAACGACAGCGGCGCGTTCGCGAACATGCTGGTGGAATCCACCACAGCCACGATGCGCGCTTCCGATTGACGGGCAACGGCGTCGTCGATCTGCATCTTGGTGCCGACGATGCCGGCCACGAAGAAGATCGCGGGCGTGAGCAGCAGCGACACCACGAACGCCTTGCGGCGCACCGTGGTGAGGTACTCGCGGCGGGCGATGATGAACACCTTGTGGATCGAGAACTTCATCGCGCACCTCCCAAAGCCAGCGGTTCGTCCACGGTGGGCGGGCCGCTCTTGCCCTGGTCCAGCCCGACGCCGGCCTCCACCACGCGCACGAAGATGTCCTCGAGCGGCGGCACCACCGGCACGAACGCGCGAACGGCGAGGCCCTGGTCGAGCAGGCTCTTCAGCACCGCGGCCGGGTGCGCGCTCTTCTCGAGCGCCAGCTTCCAGTGTCCGTTCTCCGGCTCCATCGACTTGACGCCCGTCACCATGCGCGGGCTGCCGTCGGCGTGCAGCTCGAATGCGTTCTCCGCGTACTGCCGGCGGATGTCGGTGACGTTGCCGTACAGCACCATGTGGCCGCGATTGATCATGAGCGCGCGATCGCACTGCTGTTCGACCTTGTTCATCTGGTGCGTGGACAGCAACACGGTCGTGCCATCGGCGCGGCGGCGGCGCAGCACCTCCTCGAGCACCTGGACGTTGATGGGGTCAAGACCTGTAAACGGTTCGTCGAGGATCAGCAGCTCGGGCTTGCCGATCAGGGCCGTGCACAGCTGCAGCTTCTGCTGCATGCCCTTGGACAGCGCCGACACCTGCTTCTTGGACCACGCCGCGAGGCCGAACTCCTCGAGCAGTGCGATCGACTCCCGGCGCGCCTCGGACGCGCTCAGGTCCTTCAGCTCCCCGAAATAGGCGAGCGCATCGAGCACCGGCACCTTGCGGTAGAGCCCACGCTCCTCGGGCAGGTACGCCATGCGCGGGCGGTCCGGCCCGCCCACGGAGTGCCCGCCAAACGTGATCGTGCCGCCGTCGGGGCGGACGATGTCGGTGATCATGCGGATGAGCGTGGTCTTGCCGGCACCGTTGGGG
>JAYVCN010000154.1:0-7586 GCA_043749875.1 Candidatus Eiseniibacteriota bacterium
GGATCTGCTTGCGACTGCGGCCGGGGGCGCGTTCCTGCTGCTCATGGCCGCGCTGGCCGGATCGATCGCGCCCATGGGCATCGCCACGGCGCTCGCCGCCACGCTCATGCTCGCCTGCTTCCTGCGCGCACCGAGGCCGGCCTGGCCGCGCACGCCGGTGGAAGCGGCCACCATCGCCTGGTTCGTGGCGCTGGTCATCGTGAGCGCGTGCGCGCTCGATCCGTCCGGCAGCTTCCCGCGCGTGAAGAAGGCGTTCATGCCACTGCTCGTGCCGCTCGCGGTGTTCTACGCACGCGATGCGCGACAGGGCCGTCGCGCGCTTGCGGTCTACCTCGGCATGGCTGGATTGGTCGCCGGCTACGGGTTGATCGACTGGGTATTGAAGGGCGCCAGCTTCGAGTCGCGCGCCCGCGGGTTCGCCGGCCACTACATGACGTTCGCCGGGCAGTTGCTGCTGGAGATCCCGCTGGCGCTCGCGGTGGCGCTCACCGCGCGCACCAAGCGGTGGCGGTTCGGGGCGGCGGCGGTGGCGGTGCTGGCATTCGCGTCGCTCGCGGCCACGTTCACGCGCAGCGCGTGGCTGGGCTTGTTCGTGGCGTGCGCGCTGATCCTCGGCGCCGCGTGGCCGCTCGGGCTGTTGGCGCTGGCGGCAGTGGGTGTCGCGGCATGGTTTCTCGCCCCGGGCGCGTGGGGAGCGCGGCTCCACAGCGTGGTGGAGCCGAGCAATCTGTGGAACCGCGAGCGCGTGTTCATGTGGCAGGCGGGTGTGCGCATGTTCCGCGACCACCCGCTCACCGGTGTCGGACTTCAAGACTTGCACGCGCTCTACGACCAGTATCGCTCACCCGATTCGGTCGAACGCGCCGGGCACCTGCACAACGCCTACGTGCAGATCGCGGCCAGCATGGGACTCGTGGGACTCGCGGCGTTCACGTGGCTCTACGCCTCGCTGCTGCGCACCGCGTGGGGCGCGCTCGGGAGCGTGCGTGGGCTGGCCGCGCGTGTGCGCGCGGGCGGGCTCGGCGCGGGGGTGCGGCTGGGAGTGACCGCGGCCCTCGCCGGCTTCCTCGTGGCCGGGCTGTTCGAGTGGAACTTCGGCGACGAGGAGCTGCTGTATAATTTGTACACGCTCGTCGGGCTCGCGTGGGCGGCACGGCTGTGGCAGGAGCCCGGGGCATGAGCGCGCCGCAGCGCGTGGCACTGGTGCACGACTGGCTCACCGGCATGCGCGGCGGCGAACGCGTGCTGGAACGCGTCGCGCGCTGCTTCCCCGACGCCGACCTGCACACGCTGGTGTGGCGGCGCGGTGCCGTGTCGGCCGAGATCGAGCGGCACCGCATCCGCACCTCGTTCCTCGACCGGCTGCCCGCGGCGGACACGTACTATCGCTGGCTCCTGCCGCTGTTCCCCTACGCCATCGAGTCGCTCGACCTGTCGCGCTATGACGCGGTGGTGAGCATCAGTCACGCCGTCGCAAAAGGCGTGCGCACGCGCCCCGGTGTGCCGCACGTGAGCATCGTGCTCACGCCGATGCGCTACGTGTGGGACCTGGAGGACCAGTACTTCCCGCGCGAGCGCTTTCCGTGGCCGGTGTCCGCGTACGTGCGCCGGGTGTGCGCACGGCTGCGGCGCTGGGATCGCGACACGGCCTCGCGTCCGAGCCAGCTGGTGGCGATCTCGCGCTACGTGGCCGAGCGCATCCGCCGCAACTGGGGCCGCGAATCGACCGTGGTGTTCCCGCACGTCGACGTGGAGCGGTTCACGCCCGTCGTCGGCGAACGCTCCTACTACCTGCTGGCGGGTGCGTTCGCGCCCTACAAGCGGCTCGACCTGGCACTCGAGGGATTCGCGCGCTTGCAGCGCCCGCTCGTGGTCGTGGGCGGCGGACAGGAGGAAGCGCGCCTGCACGAATTGGCACCGCGCGGCACCGAGTTCCGCGGCGGGGTCTCTGACGCGGAACTGGCCCGCATCATGGCCGGCGCCCGCGCATTGATCTTCCCGGGCGAAGAAGACTTCGGCATCATGCCGCTCGAGGCCATGGCGTCGGGCACGCCGGTGATCGCGTTCGGGCGCGGAGGCGCGGTGGAGACCGTGGGCCGCGGCGCGTCCCCCGAGGCACTCGCGAAGGTGGCCACGGGAGGCATCGCGCGCGTACCGGGCGGCATGTTGTTCGGCACGCAGACCGCCGATGGCGTTGCCGCGGCAGTACGGGCGTTCGAGCTCGAAAAGTTCTCGCCGTCCGAGCTCGCGGCGCTGGCGCGGCCGTTCTCGGGCGAGCGCTTCGATGCCGAGATCCGCGCGGTGTTCGCAGCCGCCGGCATCAGCGTGGCGAGGGCCGGCGCGTGAGCGAGCGCGTGGCGGCCGTGGTGCTGCACTACGACCGGCCGGCGGGGGCGCTCGCCTGCGTCGACTCGCTGGTGGCCTCGACGCACGCACCGTTCGAGGTCGCGGTGGTGGACAACGGTTCGGCCTCGGAATCGCTCGCGTTGCTCGCCGCCGGGCTCGCGGCGCGTCCGGGAGTGGCACTCGTTCGCATCACGCCCAACCGCGGTTATCCCGGCGGCATGAACGCCGCGTTCGAGCACGCGCTGGCCACGCAGGCCGAGTTCGTGTGGCTGCTCGCCGACGACGTGCGCGTGGCCCCGGACGCCATGGCGGCGTCGGTGGCGACGCTCCGGCAACATCCGCAGGCGGGCGTGGCCGCGGCGCTCACCTACTTCGCCGATGATCCACGGCGCATCTGGTTTGCGGGTGGCTTCGTGCGGCCCTACCGGCTCGGCCGCGCCCGCCATCGCGGGCTGGGCGAGGAGGATCGCGGGCAATACCCGACGCCCGATGTGGTGGACTACGCCAACGGCTCGAGCCTGTTCGCGCGGCGCGAGGTGGTGGCGAGGATCGGCGGGCTGGACGAGGACTACTTCACGTACTGGGAGGACGCTGACTGGTGCCAGCGCGCAGCGGAAGCCGGCTGGCAGACCCTGTTCGTGCCGGCGGCGCGCGTCTGGCACCACGTCACACCCGACGCCGGTGACCAGCTCGACCGTGCGCGGCTGTATGACGCGCGCAATCGCATGCTGTGGCACGCCCGCCATCGTCCGGCGCGGCGCCTGCCCGTGCTGCTGTGGACGCTGGCCGCGGTGCCGGCGCTCGCGCTGCGGGGACGCGGACGCGAGGGCTGGCTCCAGGCGCGCGGCGTGTTCGCGTATCTCACCGGGAGCCGGGGGCGCATGGATGTCTGAGCGGCAGGGGCTTGGGCGCGCCGCATTCGGCATCAACCTGGCCGGCCACCTGACCGCGCCGCAGGGCCTGGCAGTGGCCGCGCGCAATACCGCGCACGTGCTCTCCGAGCGCGGCACGCCATGGGTGGGCATCGACGTGCCGCCGCCGGCAGCGACCGGCGAGCGCGTGCACGAACTCACGCAGTCGCTGTGGCCTGCGAACGAGCGTGCGCCGCAACCGGTGAACCTGCTGCACCTGAATCCGCCCGAGGTGTTGGAACTCCTGTGGGCCGGGCCGCGCTGGCTCGACCTCGACACGCGCGTCACCGCGTGCGTGCCATTTTGGGAATTCCCGCGCCTGCCCGGCGCGTGGTGCGACGCACTGGCCTGCATGGACGCCGTGCTCGCGCCGTCGCGCTTTGTTCAGACGGCGATCAGTCGGGAGTTGCCGGGGCTGCCGGTGTTCCACTTCGTGCAGGCGGTGTGGCTGCCGACGGGTGTGCGTGCGGATCGCGCGCGCTTCGGCATACCCGCCAACGCGTGTGCGTTCGTGACTGCATTCGACACGCGCAGTGACCTGGCGCGGAAGAACCCGCTCGGCGCGCTCGAGGCATTCCGGCGCGCGTTCGCGGACTCCGGCGACGATGTCCGGCTGGTGCTGCGCATACAGAATGCGCGCGGGTCCGCGGCCGAGCCGGGGAGCGCCGAGGCCGAGCTGCGCGCGGCTGCCGCGGGTGACGCTCGCGTGCTGCTCGTGGATGGTCCGCTCACGCATGCCGACGTGCTGTCGCTGGTGGCGTCGTGCGATGCCTACGTATCGCTGCACCGCGCCGAGGGATTGGGGTTGGGCCCGCTCGAGGCGATGGCGCTGGGCAGGCCTGCGGTGGCCACGGCATGGTCGGGGAACCTGGACTACATGAGCGCGGACGACTCGCTGCTCGTGCCCGCGCGCGAGGTGCCCGTCACGGGCACCTCGATCCGTGCCTACCAGCAACACCGGCTGGGTGCGGGCCAGACATGGGGCGAGCCGGATCTCGATGTGGCAGCGCGCCACCTGCGCGCGCTGGCGGAGGATCCGAGCCTGCGCATGCAGCTCGGTGCGCGGGCGGCCGAGGCGGCGCTGCGGCAAGCCGAGGCGAGTCGCGCCGGCGCGGCGTTGGAGCGGCTGCGCGAGCTGTCCGAACGGCGCGGGTGCGGCGAACCGCCGGCGGCTGCCTGCGTGACGGCGCGCGCGCGCGTGAGCCGCCAGCGACTGGCGCGACGCACACGGCGCACGATCGTCAACCTGCTGCGTGCGGTGGGTGTGGGAGGGCGTTCGTGAGCGTCGCCACGGTGGAGCGCGCGGTGCGCCGGGAGGGGTGCCATGGCTGAGCGCCACGAGAAGCGACGACTCGTCGCCAACACGCTCGCCACCACGCTGGCACAGTTGTCGGCATTGGCGATCGCGTTCGCGCTCGCGCCGCTGCTCATCCACACGTTCGGCGAGCGCGCCTACGGCGCCTACGTGCTGGTGGCATCGGTCGCGGCGTTCACACTGCTGCTGGACTTCGGGCTCGGCCCCGCGGTGGAGAAATTGCTGTCGGAGTATCTGGCGGGTGGCCGCATGCGCGATGCGGGCGCGCTGCTCGCGAGCGTCACCGCGGCCTATGCGGGCGTGGGCGTGCTGGTCCTGCTCGTGGACCTGGCCCTCGCCGCGGGCGCCGCGCAGGTGTTTCATCTCGAGGCTGGCGAACGCCTGCTGCTCCGGCAATTGCTGCTCGTGGCCGGCGTGTCGGCACTGGCATGGTGGCCGCTGTCCGTGGGCGCGCGCGCGCTGGGCGGGCTCCAGCGCTACACGCAGGTCGCCGCGGTCACCGCCGGGATGGCGGTGGGCAACGCCGTCGCGGCCGTGGCGGTGGTGGCCACGGGCCGGGGCCCGGTGGCGCTCGCGGTGGCCAGCAACGCCGTCAACATCGCGGGTGCGGCGCTCATGCTGGCGCTCGCCCGCCGGGAGCTCGCGGCGCGTGGCGTGCCCGCAGCGCGTCCGTCGCGCGCGGCGCTGCGCGCGGCGCTGGTGTTCAGCGGGCCGGTGTTCGCGCTGCAGCTGGCGGTGCAGGTGCTCTACCACCACACCGACCGGCTCCTGCTCGGCATGTTCGTGGGCAGCGTCGCGGTGACGTTGTACGAGGGCCCGGCGCGCCTGGTGGCGCTGATCGTGCAGCTGACCGGGTTCGGCAACACCGCGCTCATGCCGTTCGCCTCGCAACTCGAGGCCACGCACCGCGCCGACACGCTGACTGCGCTGCTGCTGCGCGCGTCGCGCTACGTGTCGGCGTTCGTGGCACCGTTGGCGTTGCTGCTCGCGGTGCTGGCGCGGCCGCTGCTCGTCACCTGGCTTGGCCCCGCGTTCGCGGTGGCCGAGCTGCCCACCGTGCTGCTCACCGGGCTCCAGGTGCTGCTCGTGAGCCTGAGCGTCGGGCACACCATCGTCGTCGCCACGGGCAAGCTGCCCGGACGGCTGCCCGTCATCATGAGTGTCGTGGCGCTGAACCTGGTGTTGAGCGTGGCGCTCGTGAAACGCTATGGCATGACCGGGGTGGCGCTGGGCACCGTGGTGGCGTCGCTGCTCGACTACCCACTCCACCTGCGCTACCTGGCGCGGCACGCGGGCCTGCGCTATGGCGCGTTCGTGCGCGAGGTGGTGCTGCCCGTGTATCCCTTGCTGCTGCTGCCAGCCGCGGTGGCCGTGGCCGCGCGCGCGGCCGGCGTCACCGCCACGCTCGCGGGCACGGCCGCGACGTTCATGCTGGCGGCGCTCCTTTACTGGATGGTGTTCCTGGGTGTCATGGTCCGCCGCGAGGAACGCGATAGTCTCATCGATACCGCGCGCTCGTTGCTCGCGCGCCGCGGCGCGGAGGCGCGATGAGCCGGCGAAAGCGGCGCGTCCGCAAGCAGTCGGCTGGCACGCCGGCCAAAGGCGCGAAACGCGGGCCGCGGGCAGGCAGCGAGACTAGACCCGCGGACGCGGCGACCCGCGAGCCGAACCCAGTTGCACCACCGAGCGCCCCGGCTACGGCCTCGCTGCCCGTCGCGATGCCTGCGCCTCCCGTCGCTACCCCTGCGCCGTCCGCCATTGCGCCCGCGCCACCCGTCGCTACGCCCGCGCCGCGAGTCGCGCCGCCTGCGCCGCCGATTGCTCCGACTGCGCCCCCCGTCGCCTCGCGACCCGCAGCTCCGCTGTCGGACGGCCCGCGCGTGCTGCGCGTGGGCCTCGACGCACGCTCGCTGCAGGGCGGCTTCCGCGAGGACTCCGGTCGCGGCATCGGTGTGTATGCGCGCGAACTCATCCGCGCGCTGGCGGCGCGGCGTGACCTTGCGCTCACGGTGTGGTTCGAGCCGGCGCTGCCGGCGGTGCCGACGGGCATGGTGCCTCCCGGCGTCAACGTGCGCCGTTACGCGCGCACGCTGCTGCCACTGCGCGACCGGCTGTCTTCGCAGCTTTCCGTACGCGCGGCGGCGGCGAGTCGATCGCACGACGTGTTCCACTGGCTCGCGCACGCGAACGCGCCGGCGTTCCCGCCGCGGCGCAGCGTCATCACCGTGCACGATCTCATCCTCGAGCAGCTCGCCACGCTCTACCCGCGCCACAAGAGCCTCGGCTACCGCACCGCGCGCGGACTCGAGGCCATGGCCATCCGTCACGCCGGCGTGCTGGTGACCGATTCGGAGGCGACGCGAGCCGACGTGGTGATCCGGCACGGCCGCGACCCCGCGCGCGTGTTGGTGGCGCCGCTCGGCGTGAATGCGCGCTTCGCGCCGGCCACCGCCCCGGAAGTGGCCGCGGTGCGCAAGTTCCACGACCTGTCCACACCGTTCGTCCTGTACCTGGGCGGCATCGACGCGCGCAAGGACATCCCCATGCTGCTCGACGCGTTCGCGCGCGTGCGGGCCGGCCGCAGCGAACCGCTGTTGCTGGTGCTGGCCGGCCACGTGCTGCATGCGCCCGAGTACCCGGAACTCATGCAGCGTGCACGCGGGCTCGCGATCACCGACGCGTTGCGCGTGCTCGAGTTCGTGCCGCTCAACCACCTCACCATGCTGCTCACGGCGGCGCGCGTGTTCGCGTTCCCTTCGCGCAGCGAGGGCTTCGGGCTGCCGCCGCTCGAGGCCATGGCGTGCGGCACGCCGGTGGTGAGCACCACGGGTGGCTCACTCGGCGAGGTGCTGGGCGATGCCGCGCTCACCGTGGCACCCGGCGACACCAAAGCGTTCGCACGGGCGCTGACCCGCGCGCTGGACGACGAGGCGCTGCGCACGCGGCTGCGTGCGCGGGGTCTGGCGCACGCCGCGTCCTACACCTGGGCGCGCACCGCGGAAGCCACCGTGCAG
>JAYVCN010000155.1:0-15109 GCA_043749875.1 Candidatus Eiseniibacteriota bacterium
TCAGCTGCACCGCGGTGACGCCGAGCGAGCGCAGGTACGGGATCTTCTCGGCGAGCCCCGCGAATGTGCCCGGGCGGCGCACGCGCGCACTGGGGTGGCGTGTGAACGCGCGCACGTGCGTCTCGAGGATCACGGACTCCGCGAGCGGAGTGGCTGGAGCTTGGTCGCCGCGCCAGTCGTAGGCCAGGTCGCACACCACGCCGCGCAGCACGCGACCGCCGCGAGCGCGTTCGGCCCAGCGCTCGGACCCCGCCACGCCCTTGGCGTACGGGTCGAGCAGCAGGGCCTTGGGCTGGAACGCGTGCGCCGGCCCGGGCGCGTCCGAACCAGCGCGCCAGCCGTATTCCGCGCCCGCCCGGACGCCGGGAACGAACAGGTGCCAGACGTCGCCGGAGCGATTGCGCCGGGGATCGAGCGCGAATTCGCCGCGCGGCTTACCCCCCGGGGCGAACAGCGCCAGCGTCATGCGCGCCGCGTGGTGCGAGAACACGGCGAAGTTCGTGCCGCGCGGCAGCAGCGTCGCGCCGAGCGGCTCGGGCGAGCCGGCTTCCGGGGCGAGCATTGCAGCGGGCGGCAAGACGTCACGAGCATCCATGCGCGGGGCGGCCTCGGGTGTGCGGCGGCGATGATCTCGCGCGACCTTAGCGCCTCATGCGGGCAGACCCAAGCGGGCGAGAGAGATCGTCGTGGAGCGCTGCCTTGCCTTTGCGGCTGGCGCGCTGAAGGAGTGTGCTCGACGGGACGCGGGTCTGGACTGTTCCAAGTGTGCTCGGTCTGGAACTCCAGCTCATGTGCCCCATGTGCCCGGTCTGAACGAAGAATTGTCTTGACGCACATTCGGGAGCGATCTTCCGGGATGCGCTGCCGGTTCGTGATCCGCGCGCCAACGCGCGCCGCGTGGGCGCTGACGGCGTAACGCCCTGCGTCGCGAAATTCTCTCGCCCCGGGTCGCGTTGTGCGCTCCTCGCGCCTGCACGGAAGCGACGAACACGCATGCTATGAATTGACGTGCCCCCGCAACCGCCCCGGTTGTGGAGAGTTCCCAATGAAGTCCTACTCGCGTTCGCAACTCACGGATTCCGGTCTCATGGCCGTCGTCTCCACACGCGTCGCGCTGGACCGCGACACCACCGCCCAGCTCCTCGCAGATCTTGGGGAAGTAGACGCACGCAAGCTGTACGTGCCCGTGGGCTACGAGTCGATGTCCCTGTACTGCCAGCGGGAGCTGCTCATGTCCGAGGACACGGCACTGCGGCGGATCGCCGTCGCACGGACGGCGCGACAGTTCACCGCCATCTTCCACGCGGTGGCGGCAGGCCGGCTGAACCTGACCGCCGTGCTGCTCCTGACGCCGCACCTGACACCGGAGACTGCGGATGAACTCCTGGCCGCAGCCGTGCACAGGACCAAGGCCGAGGTCCGGCTGCTGCTTGCCGAGCGCTTCCCGAAGCCGGACGTGCCGACACTGCTCCAGGCGATCACGACTCCTGGAGCTTGCGGGAGAATGACGGCGCCCCCTGTCGCGGACTTCGCGCTGCAACTCGCTCCAGAGCGACTTGGCCCCTTGGTCACCCAGGATTCGCCTGTGGGAACGGAGCCACTTCCGTCGCGAGCCAGGCTCGCACCGCTCGCCCCGGGTCGGTTCGCGCTCCAGGTGACGATCGATGAGGAGACACACGAGGCGCTGCGCTACGCGCAGACACTGCTCGGTGACTCCGTGCGGTCGGGCGATCTGGCGGCGGTGCTCAAGCACGCGGCACAGACGCTCGTCGAGGTGCTCGAGAAGCAGAAGTTCGCGAAGTGCGCCCGGCCGCGCCGGCAGAAGGGCTCACCGAAGGGCCGGCACATCCCCGCGGAGGTCAAGCGCACGGTCTGGGAACGGGATGGCGGTCAATGCACGTTCGTGAGCGAGAAGGGAAAACGCTGCGAGGCGCACGGAGCGGTCGAGTTCGACCACATCGAGACGGTCGCGCGTGGTGGGGAGTCGACGGTCGGCAACCTGCGCCTTCGGTGCCGTGCGCACAATCAGTTTGAAGCCGAATGCACGTTCAGCGCCGAGTTCATGCGCGGGAAGCGGGAGCAGGCTCGGGTCCGGGCGGCGCAGGCGAAGACGGAGGCGCGGGCGAAGGCGAGTGCGGAAGCGAAGGCGAACGCGGAGGCCAAGGCGCGAGCGAAGGCGAAGGCTGAAGCAGAGGCCCGGGCGAAGGAGAAGGCGGGGGCGGAGGCGGAGGCGGAGGCTCAGGCAATGGCCGATGCGGAAGCGAAAGCGCGCGAGGAATTCGCGCGCGAGCAGGACGTGATCCCGTGGCTTCGTCAGCTCAAGTACAGCCTTGCGGCCGCGCGGAAGGGTGCCCAGGCGTGCGCACACATCCCCGACGCGCCGCTCGAGCAGCGAGTGAAAGTCGCCCTGCGGGCCCTCGCTCCACACTGCCTGCGGATTCCCGCGCCCGCTGCGAGCAGCACGGCATGACGGCGGCGGGGCTGTCGTTCCCGCAGGGAATGCCACACCTGGGCAGTCCGCCGCAGGAAAAAGAAACGAACCCCGGACCCACTCGGGTCCGGGGTCGTCGCCGGCGGCTGAGGGCCGCACTCAGCGCGCCGGCAGCAGCCGGAGCGTCACGATCAGCGCGCCGGCACGAACTTCAATGCCGCGGAGTTGATGCAGTAGCGCAAACCCGTCGGCGCGGGGCCGTCGTCGAACACGTGCCCAAGGTGGCCGCCACAGCGCGCGCACGCGACGGCCACGCGCTCCATGCCGAACGTGGTGTCGTGCTGCTCGGCGACGTTGTTCTTGAACGCGGGCCGCCAGAAGCTCGGCCAGCCGGTACCGGATTCGAACTTGGTGTCGGAGCCGAACAGTGGCAGTCCGCAGCCCGCACACATGTACGAGCCCTTGTGATGCTCGTTCCAGTAGGCGCCGGTGAACGCGCGCTCGGTGCCTTCCTCGCGCAGGACGTGGAACTGCTCGGGCGTGAGCTGCTTCCGCCACACGTCGGCGGACTTGACGACCTTCTGAAACGGCGGGCCCATCGGCGCCTGGGCGGGGACGGTCCTCGCATCCGGCGTGCCCTTGGCGCGGGACTGCGGTGGCAGCGCCATCGCCAGCAGCGCCGGCAGCGCGAACAGGGCGACGAGCGTGAGCGGGGTCTTCATGTGCGGTCCTTTCGTTCGGGTCGAGGCTTCGAACGTTCTACGCGCGAGCCGGCGAGGTGGGATGTGTGCGCCTCACCTTTCCTGCAAGGCCGGCGTCAAGGTTTGCCCGGCGCCTGTCCCGCCAGCGCCGAGCGGGCCGCGGGCAGCGCCGCCTCGGCCCACTGGTCGTACGCCGCCTGCGAGGGGTGCAGACCGTCCGCCACGAGATACGCGGGGTCCGCGCCGTGGCGCCGTGACAGTCCGGTGATGTCGCACCAGTGCGCGCCAGTCGCGGCCGCATGCGTGCGCTCATGTAAGTTGTAGCGGTCGATGTCGCGCGCGATGACGGCGCAGTCGCGACCGGCGGCGAACGGCGTCACGCCCCAGTCGGGGATCGACAGGCAGAGGACGTGGGCCGCGTGCCCGGCGGCCAGCACGCGCGCGTGTTCGAGGCACTGCTTGTACCCGCGCGCGAACGCCTCGAACGCTCGATCGCGATACTGGTCGTTGACGCCGATCTGCAGCGACACCAGCTCGAACCGCTCGTGCGCCGGCCATACCCGCGCGGCCTCCATGCCGGCGAGCAGCTCGTCGGTGGTCCAGCCCGTGGTCGCCACGTAGCGCGGGGGCGCGAGGTGAGCGCCGGCCGCGCGCAATCGTCCCGCCAGCAGTTCCGGCCAGCGCAACTGCGGCGCGACGCCTTCGCCGATGGTGTACGAATCGCCGAGCGCCAGCCAACGGGCGGGGCGGGCGGGAGTGCTGCCGGGAGGGCGCGCGGAGTGGGGCTGCGAGAACAGGCTCACGCGCGCGAGATTAGCAGCCTCGAGTGCGTAAGCGCAGCCCGGCGTCGTCCGCGTTCGATACTTCGAGCGGTGGCGGCGACGGAGCCTCAGGCCACGCGCGGCACGTCGGGGCGGCGCACGTGCTGGTCCATCTCCTCGCGCGTGAACTCGTCCCACAACCGGCCGTCGTCGTGCAGGCGGACGAATGCGTCCACCACCTCGGCGAAGAACTGGGTGCCGGCGTGCCGGCGCAACTCCTCGCACGCCGCGTGCGGCGGCAGGCCGTGCCGATAGGGACGATCCTCGGTCATCGCATCGTAGGCAGCGCACACCATCACGATACGCGCGCCTTCGGGGATGCGATCGCCCGTGAGCTGGCGCGGGTAGCCCTTTCCATCAGGCCGTTCATGGTGCGCGTGCACGACCTCGGCGGCGGCCTCGAGGCCGGGGATCTCGTGCAGCAGCTCCCAGCCGATGCCCGGATGCGTCTGCACGAGCGCACGCTCACCCGCGTCCAGTGCGCGCGGTGTCTGCACGACGTCGTTGAGGATCGCGTAGCGGCCGAGATCGTGCAGCATCGCGCCCAGCTCGACGTCGGCCAACTTCGCCGGCGACACGCCCAGCTCCTTCGCGATGCGAACGGAGTAGCGGGCGATGCGCAGCGAACGGCCGCGGGTGTGCGGGTCGGCGGCGTCGATGACGTGCGTCAGCGCGCGCACGGTGAGCAGCAGCGGCTGGATCGGATCCATGGCAGTTCCCCCTCGGCAGGTCCGCCCGGGCCGCCGTGTGGCCGCCCGGGGAGCGTGGACCCCGGCGTTTCACCGGGTTCTCGGCACGCCGCGCGCGCGGCTCCAGTGGCAATCGAACCCGCGGCGCGCGCCCGGGCGATTTTGCGTGAAGCCCGGTTATTTGCACGACGATACCCACGGCAAGATGCCCACCGAGAATCCTTACGAATTCGCCCCCGAGGAACTGAATTTTCTTCAGGGTGAAGAGGCGCTCGAGCCCACGGTCCTCGCCTGGCGGCCGGCAGAGGACTGGGGCGACGTGCGCGGCCTCGTCGTGCGCACTGACGCGCGCGTGGCTGAGCTGATGCTGAGCCTGGTGCGCGAGACCGCCGCCGCCCGCAATGATGAAGCGCGCCTGCTCGAGGTGATCGCCCGCTTCGCGTTCCAGGCGTTCCCCAACGCCACCCACCACGTGCTGGTGGCCCGCGCGCACGAGGATGCGCCGCTGCGCACGCTCATCGCCACGGCCAAGAGCGGCGACAATTCGCGTGTGTCGCTGTCGCGCACCATCGTCGACCGCGTGCTGCGTGACGGGCACGCCCTGCTCTACGTGCACGGGCAGGACACGGGCAATGCCAGCGAGAGCATCGTGTTGTCGCGACTCGAGACGGCCATCGTCGCACCGCTCATGGGCAGCCGGAAGCCTTTCGGCGTGTTGCAACTGGACGTGCGACGCCCGGCGCGCGGGCGGTTCACGCAGGACGATATGGAGATGCTGACGGTATTCGCGAGCCAGGTGGGCCTGGCGCTCGAACTCCTGTGGCTGCACCAGCAGCAGCAGCGCGCGTTCCAGTCCACCATCGGCGCGCTCGTGCACTCGCTGCTGCTCAAGGACCCCGAGTCGGCCAAGCACAGCGAGCGCGTGCAGAGCGTGGCGCTGGCCATCGGCCGGAAACTGGAGCTGTCGCCGACCGAGACCGAGATCCTTTCGGTGGCGGCGCTGCTGCACGACCTCGGCAAGCAGGGGGTCAGCGACGAGGTGCTGTTCAAGCCGGGCAAGCTGACCGCGCAGGAGCAGCAGGAAATGGCCCTGCACGCCGCGTACACGCAAGGCATCCTCGACATGATCGAGTATCCGGGCGACCTGTGGGACGTGCCGCGCATCGCGGCCTACCACCACGAGAAGATCGACGGCAGCGGCCCGTTCGGCGTGGCCGGAGACGACATCCCGCGCGCCGCGCGCATCATCTCGGTGGCCGACGTGTTCGACGCGCTGGTGAGCTCGCGGCGCTACAAGTCCGCGATGACGCCGCCGGAGGCGCTGGCACTGCTCAAGCGCGGCCAGGGACGCGACTGGGACCCGGTCGTGGTGCGGGCGCTGCGCGATGCGGCCGACGAGGTGCTGCGCGACGTGTACGGCTTCGAGGCGGACGCCCACGACGACGAGGGCCCGCTCAAGCAGGCCGCCTAGTTCGATGCCACCGCGCCGTCCTGAGCGATGCGTCGCACCGCAGGCCGCCGCCAGCTACGCCGCGGGATCCTGCGTCACGTAGGGCTCGAACGACGCGCGCTCGACCGCATGCTCGTACGCCTCGTCGCCGGTGATCAGCCCGCGGCGCACCAGGTCCAGCAGCACGGCGTCCAGGCTCTGCATGCCGGCGCGCGTCCCGGCCTGGATGGCACTCATGAGCTTGTGGGCGTTGCCCTGGCGGATCATCGCGCTCACCGCGTGCGTGTTCACCAGCACCTCGGCCGCCACGATCCGGCCGGTGTGGTCGGCCTTGCGCAGCAACTGCTGCGACACGACGAGTCGCAGGCTGTCGGCGAGCATGCTGCGCACCTGCTCCTGGCGGCGGCCGGGGAACACGTCCACGATGCGGTCCACGCAGCGCACGGCGCCGTTCGTATGCAGCGTCCCCAGCACCATGATGCCGGTCTCGGCGGCGGTCAGCGCCAGCGCGATGGTCTCCAGGTCGCGCATCTCGCCCACCAGGATCACATCCGGGTCCTCGCGCACCGCGCTGCGCAGCGCCTCGCTGAACGAGGGCGCGTGCGCACCGATCTCGCGCTGCGTGATGACGCACTTGTCGTACTTGTGCACGAACTCGATGGGGTCCTCGATGGTCACGATATGGCCGCGCCGGGTGGCGTTCAGGTGCGAGACCATGCCGGCGAGCGTGGTGGACTTGCCGGACCCGGTGGGTCCGGTGACCAGCACCAGCCCCTTGCCCACGGCAAGCATGTGCTCGACGACACCCGGCAACGCCAGCGAGGCGAGGGCCGGAGGTTGCGTGGGCACCACGCGCATCGCGGCCGCAAGGCCCGCGGCGTGCTGGTAGACATTGACGCGGAAGCGGCCGACTCGCTCGGACTCGTAGGCGAAGTCCACGCTGTGGTCACGCGCCAGTGTCGCGCGCTGCGCCTCGGTCATGAACTCCTCGAGAAATTCGTTCACGTCGCGCGCGGACAGCTCGCGGAAGCGCACCGGCTGCAGCGAGCCGTTCAAGCGGATGCGCAGGGGCTGGCCCGACACCATGTGCACGTCGGAGCCGCCCTGGTTCACGGCCAGCTCGAGGAACGCGTCGATGCGGTTCACGTCATGCCGCCCGGAATTCGCCGTTGACCATGCCGAGCAGCTCGGGGCGCGTGAGGAACGGCGCGAAGCCCCACTTGTCCTCCGCCTTCAGGAACGCTTCGTCCGGGTCGATCTCGCCGGCGCGCACGAGGGACAGCAGCGATTGGTCCATGAGCTGCATGCCGATCCGCTTGCCGGTGGTGATCGCGCCCGGGATCTGGAACGACTTGCCGTCGCGGATCATCTGCTGCACGGCCACGTTGACGATGAGCACCTCGTGCGCCGCGCGGCGGCCGCGGCCATCGGCGCAGCGGATCAGCTCCTGGCTCACCACCGCCTTCAGGTTCTCGGCCAGCGAGTGGCGGACCTGGGCGTGATTCTCGGACGGGTGCGCATCGATGATGCGATCGATGGTCGACGCGGCGCCGCGCGTGTGCAGCGTGCCCAGCACCAGGTGACCGGTCTCGGCGGCCTCGAGCGCCAGCGTCACCGTGTCCGGGTCGCGCAGCTCGCCCACCAGGATCACGTCCGGATCCTCGCGCAACGCCGAGCGCAGCCCGTCCTGGAACGAGCTCACGTGCGTGCCGACCTCGCGCTGCACGATCTGGCACTTGCGACTCTCATGCACGAACTCGATCGGGTCCTCGAGCGTGATGATGTTGAGCGCGTCGCGCTCGTTGATCTCGCGCAACAGGGCGGCCAGCGTGGTGGACTTGCCCGAGCCGGTGGAACCGGTGATCAGCACCAGCCCGTTGGCGAGCCGCGTGAACTGCGATAACACGCGCGGCAGCCCCAGCTCGGCGGGCGACGGCACCTGATCGGGGATGATGCGGCAGACCGCGGACAGGCCGGACCGGTGCCGGCAGACGTTGATGCGGAACCGTCCGAGGCCCTCGGCGGTGTAGCCCAGGTCCACCGCGCCGCGCTGCTCGAATGCGGCCCACAGCTCGTCGCGCACGATCTCGCGCATGAGATCGTGGCATTCCTGATGCGAGAGTTCGCGGTACTTGATCGGCAGCAGCTCGCCGTCGAGCCGCACGAGCGGCGGCAGCCCGACCACGAAGTGGATGTCGGAGCCACCCTGCTGCCTGCCGATCTCGAGGAACGCGTCGATGCGGGCCATGGCGATTGGCGCGCTAGCCAGCGCGCAGCATCTCCAGCATGGCCACGGCGCTCGCCGGCCGGTCCGCGGCCTTGCGCGCCATGGCGCTCATCACGACGTCGTTCATGACGGCCGGGATGCCGGCGGCGACGGCGCGCAGCGGCGGGACGTCGGCCTCGAGGTGCTGGAACAGCACGTTGACCGCGCTCGTGCCGCTGAATGGCTGGACGCCCGACATGGCCTCGTACAGCACCACGCCCAGCGAGTAGAGATCGCAACGTGCGTCGACCTCGGTGCCGGTGATCTGCTCGGGCGAGATGTATTCCGGCGTGCCCACCAGGATGCCGCTCTGCGTGAGCCGCGATTGCGTGGTGTGGCTCGCCGAGGCGAGCCCGAAGTCGACGATCTTCACCAGGTCGCCCTCGCCGACCAGCAGGTTCCCCGGCTTGATGTCGCGGTGCAGGATGCCGGCCGAGTGGGCTACGGCGAGGCCCTCGAGCACCTGTTCCGCCACGTGCAGGGCGCGCGCCGGCGACAGCGGGCCGTCCTCGCGCAGCACCGCGCCCAGGTCGCGCCCGGGGAAGTACTCCATCGAGATGGCGTGCGCACCTTCCAGGTCGAGCAGGTCGTGGATGCGGATGACATTCCCATGCGTGATGCGCCGCGTCAGCTTGAGCTCCTGGACGAAGCGCCGGATCATGGTCGGGTCGAGGGACAGCTGGGGCGAGAGGATCTTGAGCACCAGGTCCTCCTTCACCATCACGTCCTCGACGAGATACACGGTGCCGAAGCCGCCGCCGCCGATCCGCTGCAGCACGCGGAAGCGGCCGACCAGCTCCGTGCCCGGCGCGAGCTGCTGGAAGTTGCGCGCCGGGGTCGCCCGCGCGGGTCCCACGAGCGGGGGGGGCGGGTTCGCGGCCAGCGGGTTCGGGCCGAGGTTGGGCGGTGCCTCAGCCGGCCTCCCGGCCTCGCCCGGGCGCGGCGAGTCCCCGGGGCGTGGGCTGCGCATGTCCATTGATTTCCGCGGGGCATTGCGGGTGACGCGCACGCCCGCCCGCTCGAGCACCGTGACGATGCTCTGCCGGGCCTCCTCGGGCAGCTCCTTGTGCGCCAGCGCGACCAGGGCCTGGATCGCCTCGCGCCGCGTGTCGGTGTCCTCGGAGTCCACGAGCCGGCACAGCGGCTCCACCACGCTCGGGCTGCCGATCGCGCCCAGCGCGCGCACACACAGCGGCAGCGTGCGCGTGTCGCGGCCCATCATGCGCAGGATCGGTCCCACCGCCGAGGCATCGCCAGACTTTCCCAGCGCGTCCACGGCCCGCTCGCGCACCCACCAGTCCTCGTCGTCCAGCGCGTCGATCAGCGCCGGGACCGCACGCGGGTCGGGCACGGTGTTCAGGATCTCGATGGCGTAGCGGCGCGCGAATTCGTCGGGGTCGCGCGTCAGCTCGAGCACGGCGTCCACCACGCGAGGACCGCCCAGCGTGCCGAGCGCGTCAGCGGAGCGCGCGCGCACCCACCAGTCGGCGTCGCGCAGCGCGATCACCAGGTCCTTGATGGCCTCGGTGGTCACCACGACGTTGAGTACCTCGACCGCGCCACGGCGCACGTACTCGGACTCGTCCTTGAGCGCATCGAGCAGGTGCGGAACGGCCTTCACGTCGGCCATCGCGATCAGCGCCTCGATGGCGGCAGTCTGCACCTTGATGTCCTGGTCGCGCAGCCGGCTGCACAGCGCTGGAATGGCCTCGCTGGCCTTGAGCGTCGCCACAGCGCGCACGGCCTCGAGCCGCACCGCGCCGTTGTCGTCGCGCACCAGCCGAGCCACGTCGACGCGCCCCGTCGGGTCCGCGAAGCGCGCCAGCAGCTTTGCCATGTGCAGGCGGATCCACCAATCGGCGTGGTGCGTCAGCTCGATGACCGCGGGCACCAGCCGCTTGTCCGAGATCTTCTCGATCAAGCGGAACGCGCTCGAGCGCGCCTCCTTGCCGAGTTCAGGCAACAAGCGGAGCAGCGTCTCGGGCTGGAGCCGCCCCGATTGCGCGTCGAGGATGATCTCGACTCGCGCGCGCGAGATGTGCTCATCGGTGAACAGCGCCAGCAACCGGGTCATGTCGACCGTGCTGGCGCGCGAAAGCGCACGCGTGGCCGCGTCGGCGACGGTGCTGTTCGGGGAGCGCAGTCCGTCAAGGTAGCTGGGCAGCGTCTCCTCGGACAGCAGGCGGACCAGCATGTCGAGGGTGGCATCGGTCGCGGGCGTGGAATGGACTGCCGCGAACAGCGCGCGGACGGCAGCAGCGCCCATCTGCAGCAGCTGGCTGCGAGTCTCCAGGAGCTGGGTGTCGGCGAGCCGCGCGCCGGACTGCAACTGGCGCACATAGCGGTCGGCCCGGAAGCGCTTGAGGATCTCCATGTTCGGTTCACCCGTCCTTGAGTCGAGGCGCCAGCCGGCCTCGCGGGGGAGCTACGCGCTCAGCGGTGCAGCAGCAGCCAGATGGCCCCGGCGCCGAACAGCGTGCCGAGGATGAAACCACCGATCAGGCTCGGCCAGGTCGAAACGGCGGCGACCTGCGCCAGCGCAGGCGTTGCCGGCGCCGGCATGGGCATGGGCATCACCTTGCTCGGCGCCGCCTGCTTTTCCTTCTCCAGGATATTCCCGAGCTCGGCGCGCGACAGCACCACCGTGTGTCCGCTGCCCTGGGCCTCGGCGAGCGCCGCCGCCTGCTCGCCGCGACTCGTCGAACGTCGGTCCTGTTCGTAGCCCACCCACAGCGTGTACTTGCCGAAGCGCACGACATCGTTGTTGTGCAGCACCGACGCATTCACCATCTGGTCGTTCACAAACGTGCCGTTGGCGCTGCCGAGGTCCACGACCTTGTATTCGCCGAACTCCGTGCGTTCGAGCCGGAAGTGATCGCGCGACACGCCGGGGTTGTCCACGTACACGTCGGCACCCGGGTCGCGGCCCACGCTGATCACCGGTTTCTCGAACGTGTAATTGCGCACCGGCCGTCCCATCAGGGACAGCCGCAGCTTGATGACATGGCCATCGGACATGCTCGAACTCCTCTGGCGGCGACCGTCTTGGCCGCCGGGTGGGATGGGGGCAACGCCCCCGGGTTCGGGATTCTCCGCAGGCATCGGCTCACGAACGCGGTGACTTGAGCGGGGAATGCGGTCCGGAGGGCCGCGAACGGCCCGTGCGGCGTGCTAAGGTGGCCCGTCCCCGAGCACTTCCGGATCGCCGCTGCGGACGCTCCCGAGCGCTGCGGCCGCGTCCGACCCGTCCACACCGCTAGACCCTCTATCAGACCCCCCGAGGACCCGTTCGCCATGCGGCAACCACGCAGCTTCCTGCCCAGCTGGCTGCAGCTCATCCGGAATTCGGCGCTGGCGGCGGTCATGTTCGCCACGCTCGCGCCGTCTGCCCGCGTCGCCGCCGACCCGCGCCCGCTCGAGCCGATGGACGCGGGCGGGATCGCGCACGCGCTGCATCGGCTGCAGACGGTGGGTAGCGCGCTCTACGTCGCGGCGCACCCGGACGACGAGAACACCGCGATGCTGGCGTGGCTCACGCACGTGAAGGGGGTGCGCGCGGCGTACCTGTCCATGACCCGCGGCGACGGCGGACAGAACCTGCTCGGCCAGGAACTCGGCGCCTCGCTCGGCGTGATCCGCACGCAGGAACTGCTGGCGGCGCGGCGCATGGACGGCGCCGAGCAGCGTTTCACGCGCGCGCTCGACTTCGGCTTTTCCAAGAACGCCGAGGAGTCGCTGCAGTTCTGGGGCCACGACTCGGTGCTCGCCGACGTGGTGTGGGCCATCCGCCGCTTCCAGCCCGACATCATCATCACGCGCTTCCCGCCGGATTCCACGGCGGGCCACGGTCACCACACCGCCTCGGCCATGCTCGCAGAGGAGGCGTTCGCCGCCGCGGCGGATCCCAAGCGATTCGCAGACCAGTTGGATGCGACCGCGCCATGGCAGGCGAAGCGGCTGTACTGGAACGTGTTCTCGTTCGGGCCGACGAAGGTGGATTCGAGCTGGCTCACGGTCGACGTGGGCGCCTACGACCCGCTGCTCGGCCGCTCGATGAGCGAGCTGGCCGGGCTCTCGCGCAGCAATCACAAGAGCCAGGGCTTCGGCGCCGCCGAGCGACGCGGTTCACTCCCGCAGTACCTGTCATTGCGCGCGGGCGCGCCGGCCAGGCGCGACCCGTTCGATGGAATAGACCTGACGTGGAAGCGCTTCGCGGGCGGTGAGGCGGTTGGGACCTTGCTGGCGCAGGCCGAGCACGAGTTCGACGCGCGTCACCCGGAGGCCGTGTTGCCGGTGCTGGCCAGGGCGCACGCCGCGCTGCGGAAGCTGCCCGCGAACGGGCTGGTCGCGCGGCGGCGCGCGGAGCTGGAGCAGGTGATGGCATCGTGCGCCGGGCTCTGGCTCGAGGCGGTGTCATCGCGACCGTCTGCGACGCACGGCGACGGCGTCTCGGTGGCGACCTCGGTGCTGGTGCGCACCCCGGCCGCCGTGACGCTCGAATCGGTCGGCGTGGATGAGACCGAGCACGCGGGCACGCGCGCGCTCACGCCCAACCTGGCGTACAGCGACACGCTGTGGTTCACGCTGCGCGACGACCTCGCGGTGACGCAGCCCTACTGGCTCCGGCTGCCGTCGTCCAAGGGCCTGTTCCGCATCGCGGACCGCGCCGACCTCGGACAACCCGAGAACCGGCCGGCGCTCACTGCGACATTCAAGCTCAAGCTGGCCGGCGAGCCGGTCACGTTCGAGCTGCCCGTGGCATACCGCTGGACCGATGCCGTGCAGGGCGAGCGCTGGCGCATGTTCGAGGTCTCGCCCCCGGCGACGCTGGCGTTCGAGCAGCCGTTCCAGCTGTTCTCCGACGGTACGCCGCGCACGCTGCGCGTGACCGTGCACGCGCAGAGGAACAAGCTCGCCGGCGCGTTGCACCTCGAGCTGCCGTCGGGCTGGAGTGTGAAGCCGGCCGTGGCGCAAATCGCGATCGAGCGCGAATCGGGCGAACAGTCCGCCGAGTTCACGCTCGTGCCCGGGCGCGAGGGCGGCACCGCGCGCGCCGTGCTCACGGTCGATGGCCATGCATGGTCACAGGGCGCGCAACGCATCGACTACGCGCATATTCCGGTGCAGACCCTGTTCCCGCTAGCGGAACTCAGGCTGGTGCGCACCGATCTCGCGCTGACTGCGTCGCGCGTGGGCTACATCGCGGGCTCCGGTGACCAGATCGCCGAGGCGCTCCGCCAGATGGGCGCCACGGTGACGCCGCTCTCGGACGACGACGTCGCGAGCGGCGACCTGAGTCGCTATGACGCCATCGTCACTGGCGTGCGCGCCTACAACACGCGGCCGCGCCTGCGCACGCTGCAGCCGCGGCTGCTCGACTGGGTGGCGAAGGGCGGCGCGCTGCTGGTGCAGTACGTCACCACGGCGGACGGCCCGGTGGACTATCTCGGCCCACTGCCGTTTCGCGTCTCGCGCGATCGCGTCACGGTGGAGGACGCGCCGGTCACGTTCTTGAAGCCCATGCATCGCCTGTTGAACGCGCCCAACAAGCTCGGACCGGCGGACTTCGATGGCTGGGTGCAGGAGCGCGGGCTCTACTTCGCGAGCCCGTATGATCCCAACTACGACATCGTGCTCGGCAGCCATGACCCCGGCGAGCCGTCGCGCGATGGCGGGCTGCTGTATGCGAAGCACGGGGCCGGCGAGTTCGTCTACTGCGGCTACGCGCTGTTCCGCCAGGTGCCCGCCGGCGTGCCCGGCGCCTGGCGATTGCTGGCGAACCTGGTGAGCGGCTCACGGGTGCGCTTCCCGTGAACGTGGAGCCGGCCGACGCTGCTCCGCGCCCGCCGCTCGGCGGCTGGTGGCGTCTCTACGCGCTGGTGATCGCCCTGCTGGCGCTGGATCTGGCGCTGCTCGCGTGGCTCACGGAGCGCTACCGGTGATCCGCACCGGCGACGCGTGGGTGCTGGTCGCCGCGCTCGTCGCGCTGGCGGTCTATGGCCTCGTGCGCGCTCGCGGCACGCGCGACCTGAGTGGCTTTCTCGTCGCTGGTCGCAGCATGCCATGGCCCATGGTGGCGCTGTCGGTGATGGCGACGCAGGCGAGCGCGGTGACGTTCATGGCCACTCCGGGTCAGGGCTACGTCGGCGGACTGTCGTTCGTGCAGTTCTACTTCGGCCTGCCCGTCGCCATGGTGGTGCTGTGCGCGACGCTGGTGCCGCTTTACCAGCGTCTGCGCGTGCGCACGGCGTACGAGTTCCTCGAGCAGCGCTTCGATGGCAAGACGCGGACGCTGGCCGCGGCGCTGTTCCTCACCCAACGCGGGCTCGCCGCCGGCATCACGTTGTATGCGCCGGCGCTGGTGCTGTCGGTGATCCTCGGCTGGGACGTGGGGCTCACCTGCGCGCTGCTCGGCGCACTGGTGGTCGGCACCATCGTGCTCGGCGGTTCCAGAGCTGTGGCCTCTGCGCATGCGCTCCAGTTCAGCATCATCATGGGCACGATGGCGCTGGCGTTCGTGCTCGTGCTGCGCGCGCTGCCGCACGGCATGGGCCTCGGCGATGCGCTCACGCTGGCGGGTGCCGCGGGCAAGCTGCACGCCGTGGACACGAGCTTCGATCCCGCGAGTCGTTACAATCTCTGGGCGGGCTTGCTCGGCGGCTTCTTCCTGCAGCTGTCCTACTTCGGTACCGACCAGTCGCAGGTGGGTCGCATCCTGACCGCCAGTTCGTCGCACCAGAGCAAGCTGGGA
>JAYVCN010000156.1:0-2898 GCA_043749875.1 Candidatus Eiseniibacteriota bacterium
GGCTGCGCGGCCTGCGCGCCAAGGCCCAGATCGAGTACCGCGACCTGTAGCAGACAGACTGCCCAATGCGACACCGCAGCCAGGAGGCGCGATGATCTCATTCGAGAACGTGACCAAGCGCTACGGAGAGCGTCTCGCGTTGGACGATGTCTCGTGGCGCATGGAAGAGGGCCAATGCGCCGTCGTGCTGGGCCATAGCGCGGCGGGCAAGACCACGCTGCTGCGGCTCATCACGCACGAGACGCAGCCCACGTCCGGCGTGGTCACCGTGGGCACGTTCCGCGGCGGCCGGCTGTCGCGCTCGCACCGCTCGCTGCTGCGCCGCACCATCGGCGTGATCTACGAGGACTTCCGGCTGCTCGCCGACCGCACGGTGTACGAGAACGTGGCGATCGCGCTGCACATCTCCGGCCAGTTCGTGGAGGCCGACGTCACTCCCAAGGTCAGGCGCGCGCTGCACGAAGTCGGGCTCGACGCGCACCGCGACCTGTTGCCCGCCGAGTTGTCGTTCGGCGAGCGCCAGCGCTGCGCCATCGCGCGCGCCATCGTGAATCGCCCGGCGCTGATCCTGGCCGACGAACCCACCGGTGCGCTCGAACCCAAGAGCGCGGCCGAGGTGCTGACGCTGCTGCTGCGCATCCACCGCGAGGGTGCCGCGCTGCTGCTCGGTACCACGCGCACCGAGGTGGCCAACGTCATCGGCGGCAAGCGCTACGTGCTCGAGGACGGCCGGCTGCACGAGGGCACGTCGCCTGCGAATGTCGCGCCGCAAGCGACACCCCCCCGTGGAGGAGCCTGAGCCATGCACCTCTATTTCTGGCGCGAAGCCTGGCGCACGTTCCACGCGCATCGCGGCCTGGCCATCACCGCCATCGTGTCACTGGCCGCGGCGCTCACACTGTGCGGCATCTTCGTGCTGTTCGACCACAATGCTCGCCAGGCTCTCAATGCCATCGGCGACCGGCGCGAGATGATCGTGTACCTGAAGGACGACGTGACGGATGCACAACTCGCGACGCTCATGGACAAGGTGAAGCAGTATTTCGGCGAACCCACCTACGTGAGCCAGAAGCAGGCGTGGGACGAGTTCAGCGAGCAGGTCGGCGATCCCGACCTGCTGTCGGGCGTCGCGGACAATCCGCTGCCGGCGTCGCTGCGCGTGCGACTCAAGCCCGAGTTACTGAGCTTCGCTGCCATGGAACAGGCCGCCAAGCAGGTGCTCGAGTTCCCCGAGGTCGAGGATGTGCGCTACGGGGCGGAATATGTGCGCCGACTGGACGAGTTCTCGAACGGCCTGCGCGTGGCCGCGGTGACCGTGGGTGCGCTGGTGGCGCTGGCCATCGTACTGGTGCTCTACAACACGCTGCGCCTCACCGTGCTCGCGCGCCGCCAGCAGGTCGAGGTGATGCTGCGGCTGGGCGCGAGCGACCGGTTCATCGCCATGCCCTACTTGTTCGAGGCGTTGCTGCAGACAGCCATCGCCACGGCGGTTGCCTTGCTGTTGTTGTTCGGATTGCAACAGGGACTCGCCACGCGGCTCACCGGACTCACGTTCCTGCCATGGCACTGGGCGCTTGGCTTCGTGGGCGGCGCGCTGCTGGTGGCGTGGGTGACTTCGACCGCGGCGCTGACCAGGATCCTGAGGGTGATCGGTTCGTGATCCGCCGCCCGCTCGCGCGCTTGCGGCTGGTGACGCTCGTGGCGCTGCTGGCGCTCGGGAGCTTCCCGACGCTCGTGCGCGCGCAGGACGACAGCCTGACCGCACTCAAGCGCCAGGAGCTGGAGCAGATCCGCCGCCAGGCGCAGGAGAAACGCGCCCAGGCCGGCGCGCTCAAAGGCCAGGAGACGCGCGCACTCGGCGAGTTGAAGCGCACCGAGCGCGAGTTGAACGGCACACGCAAGCGGCTCCGCCTACTGCGCGGGCGCCGCCAGCGGCTCGACGAGCAGCTCGAGCTGACGCGCGCGAATCTGCAGCGGAGCGTCGAGTCGCTGGAGACCCAGCGCAGCCGGCTCGCGAGCCGGCTGCGGCGCATGTACATGGTGGGCCCGGCGCGCGAACTCGAGTTCCTGGTGTCCACGCGCTCGTTCGCCGGACTCATGATGCGCTGGGACTTCCTGCAGATGGTGGCCGAGCAGGATCGCATGCTGCTCGACAACGTGCGCAACGAGAAGGATCACGTCGAGAAGAACAAGCACCAGCTCGAGGGCAACCTGAAGGAAGTCTCGCGCACCGCGCAGAAGGCCACGAAGGAATCCGACAAACTCGCCGGCCTGCGCCGGAGGCGCGCCAGCACCGTGCAGCAGATTCAGTCGAAGCGCGAGGAGTACGAGGCCGCGGCCGCGGACCTCGAGCGCAGCGCGCGCGCGTTGCAGGGCCTGCTGGCGCGCCTCGAGCGGCAGCGGAAGTCCGAAGCCGACAAGGCGCGCGTCGAGGGCCGCAATCCGCAGCCCTACAGCGGCGACTTCGCGCGCGGGCAGGGCCAGCTGGCGTGGCCCGTGCAGGGCAGCCTGGTGGGGCACTTCGGGCTCGAGACGCACCCGCGCTTCGGCACGCAGGTGCGTAACGACGGCGTGGACATCGCGGTGCCGGTGGGGACGGCGGTGCATGCGGTGGCCAAGGGGCGTGTGGATGCTGCTGATGAAGACTACGAAGGGGTCGGCGGGTTGGTCGTGTTGAACCATGGCGACGGGTACTACACGATTTACAGCCACCTGTCCGAGGTGAACGTTGCTACTGGATCTGAAGTTCCGGCGGGAGCTGTGATCGGGCGGTCGGGGGAAGAGGGGTCGTTGAAGGGGCCGGTGTTGCACTTCGAAGTCCGGAAGGGCTCGGCTGCACTGGATCCTGCGGGATGGCTGCGGTAGCCGTGGCTTTGTCGGCTTCCGCGCGGAGTCGGG
>JAYVCN010000157.1:0-3687 GCA_043749875.1 Candidatus Eiseniibacteriota bacterium
TGGTCGATGTCCTCGAGCGCGATGCGAAACGTCACGGTCTGGTCCACAGGGCCCTCGACGTCGGCACGGTGGCGGTAGCCCGTGAGCGAGTCGCCGGTGAACGCGGCGGCGTCGAATTCGTAGACCAGACCCTCACGCGTCTCCACGCGCACGCCCTTGCGTTCGGGCATGGCGTTGTAGTCGGCGCGCGGGATCTCGCGCAGCGCCGTACAACCGCTGGCCGCGAGCCAGAATCCCAGAACCGCCCCGGACAGGGCGCGAGAAGGCTTCATGATCGACACCTCATCTTCTCCCGGTGGGAGGCCCGGTCACGGGCGGGTACGACACAAGGCTAACGGGCCGACGAGTGTTCGGGCAAGGCTTTCGCCACGACCGCCGCTCAGTCCCAGAGCAGCAGGCGGCCGCAACCCTCGCACAGGTGAAGTTGGGCCAGCCCCGGCGGGGGCGCCGCCGAGGTGGGCAACGTCAATCGGCAGCCCAGGCAGACGCGCTGGCGCACCGCCGAGAGCCCGCGGCCATAGCGGGCGAGCGAGCGCTCGTAGAGGCTCAGCCAGCGCCGGTCGAGCTTCTCGGCGAGCCGCTCGCGTTCACGCACGAGCGGTACGGCCGGCTCGAGCGCGTAGCCGAGTTTCCGCCAGCGCTCAGAGCGCACCGGGTCGCCCGCCTGCGCGAGCAACTGGTCGAACTCGTGCAGCTCGAGGAATGCGTTCACGACGCTCACCGCGGCACCTCGCGCAACAGGGTGCCCAGCACCGCCAGCTCGCGCCGGTCGATCAGCCGCTGGCGCTGGCGCTGCAGCCGCAGCCCGGCCACGACCGCGGTGACGCGGCGAAAGTGCATCTCCTCGGGGTTCTCACCCGGCGTGAGCACGAGCGCGGCCAGGTGCACCGGGCGCTCGTCGCTCGCCTCCCACTCGAGCCCGCGTTCGGACACGCCGACGAGCACGAGCGGAGCGCGCACGCACATGGACCACAGCCCGGTGACCGCGAAGCCGCGGCCAAGCGCCGTGCTGCCGAGACGCTCGCGCCGGCACAGCAAGCCCTCGAGCAGGTCCGCGTGACGCACCGCCTGATGCTCGTACGCGGACTGCACGAATTGGTGAAGCGCGGATTCGCGGCGCCGGTGCCGCAGTTCGATGAGGTCGAGCGAGGTGTCGGTGAGTGGAATGATCTCAGCGATCGCCATGGGTACCTATCCTTCCTCGCGACAGCGCCGACAATAGCAGAAGCGATGCGGCGTGGCGGCGGTCATTTCGTTCCGTGGGCGGTGCTCGGAAGATCGCACCGGCCGGCAGAGCGGCTGGTACGTGGCCGAGACGGCGACGGATCCACAATGACTTAGCGGCGCGGCGGCGGGCGACCGCGCGCCAGGGCCCGAGTTGAGACTCAGGCCGAACTGACGTTGCTAACCCATTCGGGCTGCTGCCCTTCGCACTCGCCACGAACGCATCGCCCAAGCCGCGAACCAGGCTCCGGCCAGTGCCAGCAGCAGCGCGCCCACGACATCGCTCAACCAGTGGCGGTCGAGATACAGCCGCGAGAACGCCACCGCGCTCGCCGCGAGCCACGCCGGCATCGCGCTGCGGCGCCAGCGACGCGTCAGCAACGCGGCCAGCGTGAACGCGTTCGCGGCATGACTCGACGGGAAGGACGAATTGCGCCGGTCCCGCTGGTCGTCCGGCCGCGTGCGATCGACGGCCCACTTGAGCCCCTCGACCGCGCCATTGACCGGCAACATGGCCAGTGCGCTCTCGGCGAGGAACGTTCGCCCGACCGGGCCGGACACGAGTGCCACCCCAGCGAGGGCCACCAGCGCCACGCGGCTCTTGTCGCTCACGGCATGCATGGGGAGCTCGAGCACGGGCCGACGCAGGGACTGCACCCAGCCACGGGCGGCGTCGTCGAGCGGTTGCAGCGGCCAACTGAGCAGCACGGCCAGCACCACCGCACGCGGACTCAGTGCGACCCCGTTCACCGCGATCCCATGAACCACAGCGCGCGGTCGGGCAACGTGCCGGACAGGTCGATGGTCGCGCGCACGTCGGCCTCGCCCGCGGCGCGGCGCAGCACGCGCACGACCTGGCCAGCGTCCAGCATGACGTCGCCGGGAGGCAGTGAGACCGCGCTGCGCACCACCGCCAGCTGCTGCCGTGCTCGCCACGCCGCTTCAACTGGCCACCAGCTGCCCGCCACCAGCGCGAGTCCGAGTAATACCTGAGCGATGCGGCGCCGGGGCCACAGGATGCCGGCCGCCAGGACGAGCAGGCAGGCGAGCACCGCCCACTCGCTCGAACGCAGTGGCAGCGATCGCCCCGGGGCGCCCACGAGTCCGCCCGCAGCCCGCACACGCGCAGCGATGACGCGCAATGCCGGGTCGCGGGCCTCGCGCCGATCACCGCGCAGCACCCAGACGCTGGCCGTGCCCGGGTCGTCGCGCTGCAGTGCGCCCCACGCCAGCCGTGCCGCGAGCGCGGGATCCCCCGGACTCTCGTCCCACAAGCGCGCCCACTCGGCCTCTGCCTGCTCCACATGGCCGCTGCGTGCGCGCGCGTCGGCCGTGGCGGCACGCACCGCGAGTTCCACACGTCCGCCCCGCGGCAATGCCCACACCGCCAGTACCAGGCCGCACGCCATGAGCACGATGCTCGCGATCTGCATGGGCCAGCGCGCGGGCGCCGCCGGCATGGCGGCAGCGAGTCGCTCGACCAACCGGCGCCGAACCTCCTCCTCCTGATCCATGCGGCCACCATAGCGAGCCGCCTGGATGGCCTCGCGGATCCGCAGCACCGGATCGCCGCGCTCTTGCAGCCAACCGGCGACCTCGTCGGCGGCGCGCCAGAAGTCGGGGCCATGCGCCAGACCGATCGAGCGCAGCCACTCGCGCTGGCGGGCGCGCTCCGGCACGCCCGGGTCCGGTGCCTGCGAGCGCCGCCAGGCGGCCACCCCGAGCGCCACCAGCAGGCCGCCTGCGAGCGCGAGCGGCGGCCACGCCGCGCGGCCCCCGGGTCGCGCCGGGTGATCGCGGAACACGTTCGGCAGGCCGTCGGCATCCTCGCCACCGGCGGGGCCGCGCGGCGAAAGCACGTCGAGTTCGAGCGCGCCCGACGCCGAGCTGACGTAGCGCGAGGCCTCGGGATCGAACCACACCAGTGTGGGCGCCGCGACGCGCAGTCGTCCCGCGTGCTTCGGCAACAGCGTCCAGATGAACGTGCGCCGCCCCGCGCCCACCGCGCCGGCGGGCGGCAGACTGTCATCGACGGTGGCGGCGAACACCTCGAGATCCGGCGGCGCGTACGCCGGAGCGCGCAGCAGCGGCAGGTTGCCGACACCGCGTACGTCGAGGCGCGCGGTGATGGCCTGGTCCTGCGTCGTGTGCGAGCGGTCCGCGCTCCAGCTCAGCTCGTAATGCCCGACGCCACCATCGAACCCCTGCGGCGCGCCCCCGGGCAGCGGGCGCACGGTCACGCGCAGGCTGTCGCTCACGATCTCCATGCGCGAGTTGGCAGTCCCTGCGAACGGATCGAACGCTCCATTGCTCTCGGGGGTCACCACGGCGTAAGCGGGCGAGATCACCGCTGGCCCGGGCGCAAGCGGGTAGAGCCGCAACGACCGCTCGGTGATGAGCACTTTCCTGCGGCCCTCACGCCCCTCGTAGCGGGACGCGTCGCCCCAGGATTCGCTCCAGAAC
>JAYVCN010000158.1:0-4627 GCA_043749875.1 Candidatus Eiseniibacteriota bacterium
GGATCTCGGTGGACCACGCCGGCTTCGCGGTGCAGATGGAGAACCAGCGCGCCCGCGCGCGTGCGGGAAGTCGCTTCGCCAAGGATGCGGGCAGCGAGCAACGCCCGTGGACGGTGCTCAAGGCTGGCCCGGACTCCGAGTTCGTGGGCTACGACGCGACCACGGCCGAGCGCGTGTCGATCCTGCGCTGGCGCGCGCATGAAGCAGACCTCGAACTCGTGCTCGACCGCACGCCGTGCTACGCCGAGTCCGGCGGACAGGTGGCCGACATGGGATACATCGTGGCGGGCGACGCGAAGCTGGGGCTCGTGCATGTGTACCGCGAGGGCGACAGCATCGTGCATCGCGTGAACCTCGCCCACGGCGAGCGCGACACGCTATTGCGGCATGGCGCAGCCGGCACATGCAGCGTGGTAGTGGACGCCGAGGCGCGCGCCTCGACGCAGCGGCACCACACGGCCACGCACCTGTTGCACGCGGCGTTGCGTACCGTCCTCGGGGACCACGTGCACCAGGCCGGCTCGCTCGTGGCGCCCGACCGCCTGCGCTTCGACTACTCGCACTTCGAGTCTCCGACCCCGCTGCAATCGGCGCTCATCGAACAGCGCGTCAACGACTGGGCGCTGGCGAACGTACCCGTGAGTTCGCGCGAGATGCCGATCGCCGAGGCCAAGTCGCAGGGTGCGATGGCGCTGTTCGGCGAGAAATATGGCGAGCGCGTGCGCATGGTGACCGTGGACGGCGTGCCGGAGCACGGCATCGAGCCGTCGCGCGAGCTGTGCGGCGGCACGCACGTGCGCCGCACCGGCGACATCGGCCTGTTCGTGGTCACCGCGGAGACGGCCGTGGCGTCGGGCGTGCGCCGCATCGAGGCGCTGTGCGGTCCCGAGGCACGCACGCGGCTGCTCGACGCGCGCGGCACGCTGGCGGGCGTCATGGAGGCCCTGCAATCGCCCATCGACAAAGTGCTCGAGAACATACAGAAGCTCCAGGCCGAGCTGGCGGTGCTCAAGAAGGCGAGCGCGCAGGCCAGCAAGCTCGGGCTCGAGGTCGAGTTCGCGACGCTCGCCGCCGGCGCCACGCAGGCACCGGGCGGCCGCTGGGTGGTGGCCAAGCTCAGTTCGGCGGGCGAGCCGAACGCGCTGCGCGAGGCGGCCGACAAGTTGCGCGGCGCGCTTGGCCGCGGCGCGGCGGTGCTGGCGCTCGAGCACGACGGTAAGCTCACGTTCCTGGCCGCCGTCACGGACGACCTGGTCGCGGAGAAGAAGCTGCGGGCGGATGAGCTCGTGAGAAAGGTCGCCACGATCACGGGCGGTTCGGGCGGCGGCAAGCCGCACCTGGCGCTCGCCGGCGGCCGCGACGTGGACAAGCTCGAGCAGGCGCTCACCGAAGCGCGCCGTCTCGTCGCCGAGGCGCTGGCGTGACCGCGGGCCAGATCGCAGCCAGGGTGATCATGGGCTTGTTCATCCTCGTGGGTTTTCTCGTGTACCTGAGGAACAGACATTGAAGGCGCTCGTCCTTGCCGGCGGCCGCGGCACGCGGTTGCGCCCCATCACGCACACGCGCGCCAAGCAGCTGGTGCCGGTGGCGAACAAGCCCGTGCTCTACTACGGGCTCGAGGCCATCGCCGCGGCAGGCATCAAGGAGGTCGGCATCATCGTCAGCGACCCGCGCGAGCTGCTGCAGCCGGACCATCGCACCGGTGAGCTGGTGACGACGCTCGTCAACTCGCAGGCCGAGATCCGGGCCGCCGTCGGCGACGGCGCGGCGTTCGGGCTCAACGTGACTTACATCGAGCAGGAGGCCCCGCTCGGGCTCGCGCACGCGGTCAAGATCTCGGAGTCGTTCATGGCCGGCGACTCCTTCGTCATGTACCTGGGTGACAACCTGATCAAGGACGGCATCGTGCCGTTCGTCCAGGAGTTCGAGCGCGAGAAGCCCGAGGCGCAGATCCTGCTCGCCAAGGTGGCGCGACCGTGGGAGTTCGGCGTCGCCGAATTGGCGGGCGACCGTGTCGTGCGGCTCGAAGAAAAGCCCAAGCAGCCGCGCAGCGATCTGGCGCTGGTGGGCGTGTACCTGTTCACGAGTTCCATCTTCGATGCGGTGCGTGCCATCCAGCCCTCGCCGCGCGGCGAGCTCGAGATCACGGACGCGATCCAGCACCTGATCAGCACCGGTCGCAACGTGCGCTCGCACGTCATCCACGGCTGGTGGAAGGACACCGGGCGCGTCGAGGACCTGCTCGAGGCCAACCGCATCGTGCTGGCCGACCTGACGACCCGCATCGACGGCACGGTCGACGCGGCCACGGTCATCGAGGGCGCGGTGCAGATCGGGCCCGGCACCACCGTGGAGCGCTCGCGGCTGCGCGGGCCACTGGTGATCGGCGCGGGCGCGCGCATCAGCGACGCCTACATCGGACCGTTCAGTGCCATCGCCGACGGCGTGCGCATCGAGAACTGCGAGATCGAGCATTCGATCGTGCTCGACCGCAGCCACCTGCACGGAATCAGCGGGCGCATCGAGTCGAGCTTGATCGGCCGTGACGTGGAAGTGTCGGCGAGCGAAGCGCGCCCGAGCGCCCACCGGCTGATGCTCGGAGATTCCAGCCGCGTGGAGTTGGCGTGACGATCCGGATGACGGGCTAGAAAGGACCGACTTATGTCGACACGCACCACGACGGTGAAGCCTGCTGCGAACTCCGATCCGCTCGAACGACAGGCGCGCGCAGCATTGCGCGAGAGCACGCGCACGCTGGCGCTGCTCGAAAAGCGAAACGCCGCGGCGGTGGCGGCGGCGGCCGAGATGATCCTGCGCTGCTTCGAGAACGGCGGCACGGTGTTCTTCTGCGGCAATGGCGGCAGCGCCGCCGACGCGCAGCACCTCGCGGCGGAGTTCTCCGGCCGCTACCTGGTGGATCGCCCTGGCCTGCCCGCGGTGGCGCTCACCACCAACTCGTCCGCGCTCACCGCGATCGGCAACGACTACGGCTACGACGACGTGTTCGCCCGCCAGCTGGAAGGCCTCGGCTCGCCCGGCGATGTGCTGGTGGCGATCACGACGAGCGGTCGCTCGGAGAGCATCCGGCGCGCCGTGCGGGCGGCGGAGGAGCTCGACATGACGGTGATCGGCATGACCGGTGCGAAGGGTGGCGAGTTCGCGGCGATGTGTGACGTGGCGCTGGTCACGCCGAGCGACGTGACGCCCAATATCCAGGAGGGCCACATCGCCATGGGGCACGCGTTCTGTCTGCTCGTGGAGCGGACGCTGTTCCCAGCCGGCGCGCCCGGCGCGGGCCCGCGGCCGACCCCGCGCAAACCGCGCGCCATGCGTGCACGCACGGCGAAGGCTGTCCCCCAGCGTGGCACGAGCCGCGGCGCCGGCTCGCGTGGCAAGAGCCGCGCTTGATCGGATCATTCATCCGGGAGCTGCGCCCCAAGCAGTGGACGAAGAACCTGCTGGTGTTCGCCGGTGTGATCTTCGCGCAGCAGGCCGGCGATCCCGCACTATTGCTGCGCTCCGCAGCGGGTTTCCTGGCGTTCTCGCTGCTCGCAGGCACGGTGTACATGGTGAACGACCTGCGCGATCTCGAGGCTGATCGACAACACCCGCGAAAGCGCCTGCGCCCGATCGCGTCGGGCCAGCTTGCGCCCGGCGTGGCGTGGGCCGCGCTGCCACTGCTGCTCGCCGTCGTCGGGGCGATGTCGTGGTGGCTCGGGACGGGCTTCACCTGGGTGCTGGTGGCCTACCTCGTGAGCAACCTGGCCTACAGCTTCGGGCTCAAGCATCACGTCATCCTCGACGTGTTCCTGATCGCCGCCGGGTTCGTGCTGCGCGCGGTGGCGGGCGTGGAGTTGCTCAAGCCGATCGCTCCCGGCACGCTGATCTCCCCGTGGCTGCTGGTGTGCACGTTCTTCGGTGCATTGTTCCTCGGAGCCAGCAAACGCAGCCGCGAGCTCGCGAATGCCGGCACGGCCGCCTCGTCCCAGCGCGCAGTCCTCGCGGCCTACAGCCCGGAACTCCTCGACCGCATGCTGACGGTGAGTGCGGCCACCACGCTCATGTCTTATGCGCTCTACACCATCTGGCCGGCCACGGTGGCCAAGTTCGGCACCGAGGCGCTCATCGTCACGGTGCCGGTGGTGGCGTATGGGGTGTTCCGCTATATGCACCTCGTGCGCGTGTCGGAGACGAGCGAGGACCCGTCGCAAGTGCTGCTGTCCGATCGCCCGATCCAGGCGGCCGTGGCGCTGTTCGTGGCGCTGGCCCTGTGGATCCTCTACCACGCGCGATGAGGCGCGCTCACCCGCGTGCCGTCACGGTCGAGGCGCGAGCCAAGCTCAATCTGGGGCTGGCGGTGGGCCCGCGCCGCGCGGATGGCTTCCACGACCTGGTGACCGTGTTCCAGTCCGTGTCGCTCGCCGACACGCTCACCGCCCGGCGCGCCGCGCGCGGCTTCACGCTGCGCGTGCGACACGAGCAGGCGGCGGTGCGCGGTCGTTTGCACGCCCGGACGCAGCGCCTCGTGCCCGCTGGCCCCGGCAATCTCGTGTTGCGCGCGGCGCGGCTCCTGGCGAGCGAGTTGGCCCTTCCGGGCGGCGCGAGCTTCACGCTCGTCAAGCGCATC
>JAYVCN010000159.1:0-2593 GCA_043749875.1 Candidatus Eiseniibacteriota bacterium
CGCGACCGTCGTGCCCCCGCCGTCATTACGAGCATTGGTGGTGAGCTTCAAGTTCGAGACCGTGACGATCCGGCGCATGTTCGCCAACTCCGCCAGGAACGAGCCCACCGCGTGGTAGTCGCCCGACACCGCGACACTGATCGGCATCTCGGTGTGGTAATCGGACGGCTTCATGCCGCCCGGGCGGAACATCGTGAACGTCACGCCGGTCTGCTGGCCGGCGAGCGTGATCTTGCGCAACAACGTCGGCAGCTGGCGGTCCGTCGGCAACAGTTCGGACGCGAGTTCCCAACGCTGGTGCAACTGGTCGTACTCGGCCTCGAACCGGGGCAGGTCGGCCACCGAGGCGCGGGCGCGCGCCAGCTCTGCCGATTTCTGTTCGTACTGCGACTTCATCTCCGCGATGTGTTCGCTGCCCTTGGGAAACGTCCACGGCAGCAGGTGAGAGAAGAAGTACACGCCGAGGGCGCTGCCGCCGAGGAGAATCGCCAACAGGAGCTTCTGCAGCCCCGGGCTCTTGATATCGAGATTGGCCATGATGCGTGGTCTCCTAGTTGGCGCCCTGGTCGGGGGTCACCGTGCAGCTGACCTGGAACTTCACGACGTTCTTGTCGCCCGCCTGGCCACGCTCCGCCACGGCGAGCTCGACGTTCGAGAACAACGGCGAACGCTCGATGCGCGACATGAAGTCCGAAACGACGAGATTCGAATAAGTGACCCCCTCCAGCTGCAGGTGGTTGCTCGCATCCTGCGAGACCCCGGTCAGCCAGAGGTGGTCCGGAACGCACCGAGCCAGCTCATCCATGAGCCGAACGCTCTGGGTGCGACCTTTTTCCAACTTCGCGATGATGCCCATGCGCAGGTCCAGCTCGGCCCGCTCCTGGGCGAGCTGGTTGACGCGGGCGATCTGCGGCGCGAGTGCGCGCGATTCCGCGTCCACCTGCTGGATCGACTTCTCCAGGCCGGCCTGGCGCGTGCGCTGCGACAATGCCGAGCCGGCGATGACGAGCACCGCCGCGGCGAGCACGACCAGCGGCAGCACGACGTCGCCGATCTTGAAGTCGACCGCGGCCGACTTGCGCTGGGCCTTCTCCTCGCGCGGCAGGAGATTGACGCGGATCATCGCTTGTCCCCCTGACGGCGCAAGGCGAGACCGATGCCGACCGTGAGAAGGGGCGCCACCTTCATCACGTCCTGCCCCGCGAACAGGGCCGGGTCGTACTGGATGCGCGAGAGCGGATTGACGATCTCGGCCGAGACACGGAAGCGGCGGTTCAGGAAGTCGGTCATGCCGGGCGTCAGGGCGCTGCCGCCGCAAACGAGGATGCGGCTGATCGAGCCCGCCTCGCCCGCGGTGCGCAGGTACGCTTGCGCACGGTCGAGCGCGGTCGCGATGCCTTCACAGGCCTGTTCGAGCACCGGTGTCACCTCGAGCCCAGGGCCCGACTCGCCGCGCACGGCGGCGGCGGCCTCGGACTGGGACAGGTTGTACTTGCGCTGGATGGCCTCGGTGAACGTGCTGCCGCCCACCTGAAGATCTTTCGTGAAGTACGGCACGCCCGCTTGCACGATGTTGATGTTGGTCATCTCCGATCCGACGTTGAGGATCGCAACGACCTCGTCGGGCGCCAGGTCGTAGTTGGCCTCGATCGCGTTCTGCGCCGCGAACGAGTCCACGTCCACGATCAGGGGCGTGAGCCCTGCCTCGCGGATGAGGTCGCTGAACGAGACCACCATGTCCTTCTTGGCGGCCACGAGCAGGACCTGCATCTGCTGTGGGTCGTTGGGAGCCTGGCCGAGGATCTCGAAGTCGAGCGACACGTCATTGATGTCGTACGGGACGTGCTGCTCGGCCTCCCAGTAGATGGCCTGCTGGGCCTCTTCCGGCGACAACTTGTTCATGATGATCTTCTTCACGATCACGGCGCGACCGCTCACCGCGGCCACCACGCTGCGGGTCTTGATCCCGCGCGATTCAAGCAGATTGGAGATCGCGTCCGTCACCAGCTGGCGGTCCATGATCTCGCCGTCCACGATGGCTTCCGCGAGCGGCTGGGACACGCCCCAGTTCACGAGCCGGTACTGCTAGTTGGCGAGGGCCTCGAGCTCGACCACCTTGACGCTGTGGCTGCCGATGTCCAGCCCCACGAGCGACTGCTTCTTGCCGAAGAACATGAAGTTCACTCCCTGAAGGTGGTGCGGGTCGGGTCCGGGCTGCTGACCGCGGGTGTGGCCGCGGCTGCCGTCCGCCACCGGGCGGGGCGACGGGTCTCCCCGGGCACACGCCGACTGACGGGGGCGTCATCGGCCATCTGCCGTGGGTTCTGAAGTGCATTCTTCACGGAGTCGGGTCCTCCCTGGGCGCGCTTCACGAGGGGTGGATGATCACAGCCGGCGTGCTCAGGCGCTTCACCGCCACCTCGCGACGGCCCGTGGCCAGCGCTTGCTGGATGCGACCGATCTCCTTGTCCGCGATGTCGCGCAGGTAGCGGTTGTCCGAGGTCTCGCGGACCTGGCTCCAGAGGTGCAGCGCCACCGCGAGGGCGCCCGCGTGCTGGCGGGCGAGTGCTGCGAACCGGCTGGCATTCGCGGG
>JAYVCN010000160.1:0-3262 GCA_043749875.1 Candidatus Eiseniibacteriota bacterium
CGCCGCCTTCCTGCAGGCGGATGGCGATCGGCTGCTTGGCCTGAAAGTGTCGCTGTGATGACGCCCTTCACCGCAATCGCGCCAGCTCTGGCGCAATCAGCAGAAGGAGACGATGCGCACAATTGATGCCGTTCTGATGGAGATCGATCAGGAAGCCGGGATTACGAGACGAGTGCTAGAGCGGGTGCCCGCCGACCTTTTGACCTGGAAGCCGCACGAGAAATCAATGTCGCTGGGCCAATTGGCCCTGCATGTCGCCCGTAGTCCCGGCGGGGTCGCGGGCATGCTCGTGACCGATGAGTTTGGGATGACGCTCGACGAGCTCAGCTACATTCCGGCGCCCGAGACCTGGGTGGACATCATGAACGCCCATGATGAGAGCGTGGCGAATGCGAAGCGGATCTTGAGCGGCCTGGATGACACTGCGGTGAGGGCAACATGGAGCTTCAAGGTGGCAGGGGCGGTGGTCTTTTCGGCGCCGAAAATCGGGATCATCCGCTCGCTCGTGCTGAATCACTGGTACCACCATCGCGGGCAACTCTCGGTCTATCTTCGCCTGCTCGACGTACCGGTGCCGTCAATCTATGGAGCGAGCGCGGACGAAAACCCATACGTTACGGATGGTGCTAGACGGTAGCGCATGATTCCACTACTCGGCTTCAGCCTATTCGCCTCCTGACCAGCTGACACTCAAGGACGAATAGGAAGTTCCTTTCGCGCCTGCGAGGCTACCCCCGTCTCGGCGGCAGGCTCCGGGGCATTACGAGGTTTGCCGCGACTCCGCTGTGACGACAGGTGTGACCAGCTGTTGCCTGATTCGTGCCGCCCGTGAGCCTCGCCGGGGGATACGGGTGGTGTGGCAGCGCGGGACGACTGTGCGCAAGCTGCTGAGAGCCAAGCGCTTACTGTTCGCAGGCGTGCCGGGTCCGGGTTCAGGCGAGCTCGGAGTGGTGCTTCGCGAGCCAGGCGTTGACGAGCCCAGCAAGGCGCGTGGCCTCCTTCAATAGCTCGTTCGCCTGCTCTGCGCCGATCTCGTCGCCCTCGTCGCTGATCACGTTTCTCGTCCGGCGGCAGAGATCGAGATACCTGATGAGCGTGGACGCCTCCTTGCCGAGTGCGACGCCGGCGGCCTCGATCGTGAGCTGATGATGCCCGACTCGAGACTTGACTCTGTGGCCCGAAGCGAGCACGGCGAGGGTTGCGAGCGCGAGCCCCGCATCGTAGGCGAGCTGGAAACGTCCCTCGGGGGAGAGCCCGGCAAGGGCGGCGTCGGTGAGCGAGCGCTCAGCCGCTCGACGCTGAGCGGCGATTTCCTCGCGAGCCGGCCTGTGGGCCTCGATCCGCCCATCCTGGAGCCAATCGTTCCAAGTCACCTTGGGTTCCTACGACAAAGAGCTTCTCCTTGTCCAATACGTTACGAAGAAACTGGTTTCCTGAATCGAGTTTCTTGGAGAACTCCGCCACGCCGTACACGCTCGGATTGACCGGGCGGCGGAGCCGCTGCTCGGCCTTGCGAAGCCCGGGGGCCAGCGCCTTAAGGCTCAGGCGGCCGAGAATCATGAGATCGACATCGCTTTCCGAGGCCTCTGCGGCGCGAGCCACGGAACCGTAGACGAACGCTACTTTGACCACCTTCTCGAAGGGACGCAGGACTTCGCGCAGCGCGTCGACGAGTCCCGCGGTCTTCGCCAGGAGGCTTCGCAGCTCGGGGAAAATTGGCGAGTCAGCATTGGCCCGATAGTAGGCACGATTCCCGTCCCGGCGGCTCTGGAGGATCTCGACCTTGCTGAGTCGCGTGAGTTCCCGCTGGAGGGTGGCGTGATGCACGCGCAAGTGGCGCGCCAGATCGCTCAAGTACCACCAGCGCTCGGGCTCCATGAGCGTGGCAGCCAGAATCCCCTGGCGAGGGGCGGTGAACAGGGCATCCAGGGTCGAGGGTCTGCGCATTTCGCAGCAGTATTGCTGCAAAAAGCAGCGAAGTCAACCTCGGTGAGCGAGCGCTCTGAAATCGCCGGTGCCGTTCACACCCGCTCCACCAGCACCGCCATCCCTTGCCCGCCGCTCACGCACAGCGTGGCGATGCCGTAGCGCCCCTGCGTGCGCGCCAGCTCGTGGACCAGGCTCACGAGGATGCGTGCGCCACTGCAGCCGGTCGGATGCCCCAGCGCGATGCCGCCGCCGTTCGGGTTCAAGCGCTCGGGGTCGAACCTCAACTCGCGGTCGCACGCCAGCACCTGCGACGCGAACGCCTCGTTGAGCTCGATGATATCCACCTGCTCGAGCTTCAGCGCGCGGCGCTCGAGCAGCTTCCGCACCGCGGGCACGGGGCCGATCCCCATGCGCGCCGGGTCCACGCCCACGCTCACCGCGCCGAGCAGCACGGCCTGCGGCCTCACGCCATGCGCCGCCACCGCCGCCTCGGACAGCACCATGAGTGCCGCCGCGCCGTCGGTGATGGCGCTGGCATTGCCGGCGGTGATGCTGCCGTCCTTCCGAAACACCGGGCGGAGCTTCGCCAGCTCCTCCATGCTCGTATCACCTCTGAAATGCTCGTCGCGCTCGACCACCATGGCCCGCTTGCCCTCGCCCACGCTCACCGGCACGACCTCGGCGGCGAACCGGCCGTTGGTCCAGGCGCGTGCGGCGCGCTGGTTGCTGCGCAGCGCGTAGCGATCCTGCTCTTCGCGCGAGATGGCGTACTCGACGGCCAGCGTCTCGCTGGTCTCGCCCATGAGTTGATCGCAGAGCGGGCACAGGTAACCGTCGCGATACATGGCGTCGAGCAACGGCTCGTCGCCCAGCTTCTTGCCCCAGCGTAGGTCGGTGGCGAGGAACGGGATGCTGGTCATGTGCTCGGTGCCGCCGGCCAGCACGGCGTCGGCATCGCCGAGCCGCACGAGTTGCGCCGCGTTCACCACGGCTTGCAGCCCGCTCGCGCACGCCTTGTTGATGGTGTAGCCGGGCACGGCGTCGGCGAGCCCGGCGCGGCGGACCACCTGACGCGCGAGGTTGGGACCGTTTCCGGCCTGGCGCGCATGGCCGAACACCACTTCGTCCACGCGCTCGCGCGGCACGCCGCTGCGCTCGATCGCGGCCGCTGCGGCGACACCGCCCAGGTGCGCGGCACTCGATGCGGCGAGCGTGCCGCCGAAGTTGCCGATGGGCGTGCGCACGGCGCCGGCCAGGTAGACGCGAGGCGTCTCCATGTTCATTGCTCCGAAGAGTGAGGGGTCAGTCCTCGCGACGCGGGCCGCGCGGCGGG
>JAYVCN010000161.1:0-2892 GCA_043749875.1 Candidatus Eiseniibacteriota bacterium
CCCCCATGACGCGAAACGCCCCCGGGGGAAGTCCCCCGGAGGCGTCCGTGTGCGTTGATGCGTGTGCTGGCGCTGCGACGAATCTAGTAATCCCCGCCGTCGAACCCGCCGCCGCCGCCACCACCACCCGGATTGCCCTGCGACTTCTTCTTCTCCGGGATCTCCGTGATCAGCGCTTCGGTCGTCAAGAGCAGGCTCGCCACCGACGCCGCGTTCTGCAGCGCCGTGCGCGTCACCTTGGTCGGGTCGATCACGCCGGCCTCGAACATGTCCACCATCTCCTCGGTGTCCACGTTGTAGCCGAAGTACTTCTTCTCCTTCTTCACCGCCTCGACGATCACCGAACCCTCGACACCGGCGTTGTCGCACAGCGTGCGCAGCGGCTGCTCCAGCGCGCGACGGATGATGTTCACACCGATGCGGAAGTCGCCTTCCTGTTCAGCCGCGAGCGCATCGAGCGCCTTCTGGCAGCGGATGTACGCCACGCCGCCGCCGGGCACGATGCCTTCCTCGACCGCCGCGCGCGTCGCGTGCAGAGCGTCCTCGACGCGAGCCTTCTTCTCCTTCATCTCGGTCTCGGTCGCCGCACCGACATTGATCACCGCAACACCGCCCGCCAGCTTGGCCAGGCGCTCCTGCAGCTTCTCCTTGTCGTAGTCCGACGTCGTGTCCTCGATCTCCTTCTTCAGCTGGCCGATGCGGCCCTGGATGTCACCCTTTTTGGCTTTGCCCTCGATGATCGTGGTCTTGTCCTTGTCCACGACCACGCGCTTGGCGCTGCCCATGTCCTCGATGCGCGCGGACTCGAGCTTCAAGCCGATGTCCTCGGTGATGACCTTGCCGCCGGTCAGGATGGCGATGTCCTCCATCATGGCCTTGCGGCGGTCGCCGAAGCCCGGGGCCTTCACCGCGCACACGTTGAGCGTGCCGCGCAGCTTGTTCACCACCAGCGTCGCGAGCGCTTCGCCCTCGACCTCTTCGGCGATGATCAGCAGCGGCTTGCCGCGCTGGGCGACCTTCTCGAGCACCGGCAGCAGGTCCTTCATGTTCGAGAGCTTCTTGTCGTAGAGCAGGATCAGGCCGTCCTCGATCACCGCCTGCATCGTGTCCTTCTCGGTCACGAAGTAGGGCGAGATGTAGCCCTTGTCGAACTCCATGCCCTCGACGATCTCCTTCGTCGTCTCGATGGAGCGCGCCTCCTCGACCGTGATCGTGCCGTCCTTGCCGACCTTGTCCATGCACTCGGCGATGATCTTGCCGATCTCGACATCGCCGTTGGCGGAGATGGTCGCGACCTGCTCGATCTCCTTGTTGTCCTTGACCGGCTTGGACAGCTTCTTCAGCTCGTCCACGACGGTCTCGACGGCCTTCTCGATGCCGCGCTTGATGTACATCGGCGAGGAGCCGGCCGTGACGCTCTTCAAGCCTTCCTTGAAGATGGACTCGGCGAGCACGGTGGCGGTGGTGGTGCCATCGCCGGCGACGTCGGACGTCTTGGATGCCACCTCGCGCACCATCTGCGCGCCCATGTTCTGGTACGGGTCGTCGAGCTCGATCTCCTTGGCGACGGAGACGCCGTCCTTGGTGACGGTCGGCGAGCCCCACTTCTTGTCGAGCACGACATTGCGGCCGCGAGGTCCGAGCGTCACCTTCACGGCGCGCGCGAGGATCTCCACGCCCTTCAGGATCTCGGCGCGGGCCTGCTCGCTGAACAGCATCATCTTGGCAGCCATTGGGCCTCCAGGAAAAGGATCAGGCGGTCACGGGGGCACTCGTCCGTAGGACGAGTCCTGCCCGGCCGCTCAGGTTCACTTGCTCTTGCTGTGCGCGGCGGTCTGGTGGAGCACGCCGAGGACTTCTTCCTCGCGCAGGATCACGTACTCCGTGCCGTCGATCTTCACGTCGGTGCCGCTGTACTTGCCCAACAGGATGCGGTCGCCCTTCTTGACCTCGATGGCGACGCGCTTGCCCTCATCCGTGAGCTTGCCCGGTCCGATGGCGACGACCTCGCCCTCCTGCGGCTTCTCCTTGGCGGTATCGGGGATGATGATGCCGCCCCGGATGGTCTCCTGCTCCTCGATGCGGCGAACGAGCAGCCGGTCGGCGAGAGGCTGGAAGTTCATGCGTTCTCTCCTTCGAATGCGACCGCACGTGGGACGCAACGAGCGCCCGGCACGCTGCGCGGTCTGGGTGACAGACATGATGAGATTGTCTCGAGCCCGCTCATTCCCAGGCCGGCCCAGAAGGGGCGGCAGTCACGGCCGTTGAGCGGTTCCGAATAGCCAATCTAGTGTCCCCCGTGGATCTTTCAAGTCGTTCAATTGTAAAGTCTAGTAGTGCTAATCAGGGCAATGTTTTATAGCATCATGTGGTTGTTTCAATGTGCATCGCTTTGCCATATTGGCATTGTCTTTCGAGCAATCGGCGACCGAGGCGGACATGCGCCACCCGCGAGGCAATGCACGTCGTGGGCGCGCAGCGCGTCTAGCGCGTGGCTTCGAAGATCGCGGCGCGTGACTGGCCGTCGAGGTAGCCATTGCTGAGTGTGCCGACGACCACGATCTTCTCGCGCGGCTTGGGCCGGCGCGTGCGCGAGAACACCACAATGGTGTCGCGGCCCTGGACCAGCGTGTACGCCCAGCTGCCGCCCACCGCGAACACCTCGCTCACGCTGCCGCCGACACGCACCTGGGTGTCGGCGTAGCGCGCGGCATATTGCTTGAGATGCCCGACCGAGATGGTCTTCTCCGGCCGCGGTCTGAACGCGATCACGGCCAGCACCAGCACCAAAGACAACATCACCAACTGCACGCGCCGATCGAAGCGCAGGAGCTGCGGCACCTGCGCCCACCACGGCACAGCCAGCGAGGGGATATCGAACTCGCGCGGCGC
>JAYVCN010000162.1:0-4164 GCA_043749875.1 Candidatus Eiseniibacteriota bacterium
TGGCGGAGTGGCAATATTGTTGCGACAAGAGCGGCGTGCGGCGCTCGACCAACAACGGCGGGACGTTCGCCGCCACGGGCGGCTGGTCGAATACGGACCGCTACAACTGGAATACACCGATCTGCGTGAGCCCGCGCAATCCCAACACGCTGCTCGCCGGCAGCCAGCGCGCGTACAAGAGCATCAACACCGGCGGTCTCTGGACCCCGGTCAGTGGCGACCTGTCGACCAACTCCGGGGCTCTGGTGAACTACAACACCATCTCCGCCGTGGCCATCTCAAACGCCGACTCGAACCTGTTCCTGGCCGGCACCGACGACGGCAAGGTGTGGCGTTCGCAGAACGCCGGCGGCGCCTGGGAGGACATCACCGCCGGGCTGCCCGGGCGCTACGTCACGCGCGTCGCCGCGGATCCATTGGACCCGCAGGTCGTCTACGCCACGTTCAGCGGCTTCGGCCAGGACCTGCACGACCCGCGCGTGTTCCGCAGCGTCGACCGCGGCAGCAACTGGTCGAGCATCAACGGCAACCTGCCGGACGCACCCGTGAACGACCTCGTCGTGGACCCGGTCGTCGCCGGGACGCTCTACGCCGGCACCGACCTGGGGGTGTACGTGACCCGCAATCTCGGCCAGACCTGGACCCCGCTCGGCGGCGTGATGCCCATCCAGCCGGTATGGGACCTCGAGCTGCATGCGGCGAGCCGGAAGCTGTACGCGTTCACCCACGGACGCTCGGCATGGGTGCTGGACCTGAGCACGGTGTCGTTGTCCGTGCCACGCACGCAGAGTGCCTCCCGGCTCGACCTTTCAACGCCCGCGCCGAACCCCGCGCGGGGCGCGGCCCGGCTCGCTGTTTCGCTTGCAGCGCGCGCCCAAGTCAGTGTCATCGTGTTCGATGCGGCGGGACGGCAGGTGCGCGTCCTGGCGCGGGGAGTGTTCGAATCGGGGCGGCACATGCTGGCCTGGGACACGCGCGATGAGCGTGGTGCACGGGCTCGCGCGGGGGTGTATTTCGTGCGCGCGAGCGACGGTTCGCAGACGCGCATGCAGCGGCTGGTGCTGGTCGATTGAGCCGCTGCACCGATTGCGACCGCGTCAGGCCTAGGCGAAATCCTACGAGCCTGCGATTTTCCCTTTGAATCCGGCATCCGCGCTGCTATACACACCTGCGGCTAGGGCGTGCGACTCACGCCTGTCCGAATGCGAATCGCTCGTTCAAGTCCAAGGAGGAAGGATCCCCATGGCGAAGATGATGACGAAGACGCAGGTCGCGGCGCACATCGCGACGAAGTTCGAAGTCACGAAGAAGACGGGTACGGCGATCCTCGAAGAGCTCGCCGGTCTCGCCGCCAAGCAGGCGAAGAACGGGTTCGTGTTCCCGGGCGTCGGCAAGCTCGTGGTCGTGAACCGCAAGGCGCGCATGGGCCGCAACCCGCAGACGGGCGAGGCCATCAAGATCCCGGCCAAGCGCGTGCTCAAGTTCCGCATCGCCAAGGCGATGAAGGACGCGGTCCTGAAGTAGGCGGACCAGCCGCTCAACATCCGGGCCTCGTCGTCACGCACGGCGAGGCCCGCGGCTTTTTTGTGGACCGCAGCTCGCGGGCGCGGCCAGGAGGTGCAGGCGCAATGTCGACTCGATCCCGACTCGTTGGCATCATGGCATTCGCCGGGGCGCTGCTCATGGTGCTCGCGCCGTCGCCGGCGCTGGCGCGACTGCGTTCCCCACAGGTGCAGGTGAACGGCACAGGGCTCCAGTCCATCCTTGAATCCCAAGGCGAGAGCATCACGGTCGCACACAATCAGCGCGATGCGGAACTGTTGAATGGTCAGGTCGCATCTGCCTCAGCCCTCATCCTCCAAGTCGAACTCCTCAGGTCGGACGGCAGCTCGGTGGGGCTCTATGCCGGGCATGCGGTCGTCCCAACACTCGTGCAGTTGTTCCCGCCGGAAGCGACAGACGGCTGGTTCGCCGTGGCGTCGTTTCGATCGAATCCCACTCGCGTGATCGTGGGCGTGTTCGATGCGAACGCCGCATCGAAGGGCAACACAACGACACTAGGTGGCGACAAGAACGGTATCGGCTGGTCTGTCTCGGGCTCAGGCGGCACGTTCTACTCGCAGGACGCACCCAATCCTGGCGGCTCGCCACAATGGCTCTACTTGGCCGGCACCGGGATCAACAGTGGGAGTTGGTGGCTGGCCGCCGAGGACCGACCGCTCCAGGGCGGCGCAGACGCGGACTTTGACGATGTGGTTTGCTTTGTCGAGACCCTCTCCTCGGGCCCCTTCGTCACCCAACTCCAGCGCACGACCTGGGGACAGCTCAAGACCCGCTTTCGCTGATCGTGGCGCCGTGGTGCTCGTGCGCTATCGCACGCCCGCCACTGGATCCGCCGAGCCGCGCGTTCACGGCGAGGCCATCCACTCTTGACGGGTGAATTCTCATTGCCGTGTCGCGCTGCGTAGGCTTAGCATCGAAGGGTTCAGCCTGAGGGTTCCCGCCATGCGCCGACTCGCTACACTCGTCCTGTTGCTGACGTTCTGCCCGCCGCTCGTTCACGCATCGCCGCTGCTTCCGCAGTGGACTGCGAACGGAGTGCGGGTTCCGCTTACCGCCGGCAGCGCCACGACTGCGGTGCCGATTGCCGATGGACTGGGCGGGCTGTTCGTGGTCGTCAGTGCGCAGTTTCCGGCTGTCGCGTCACGCGATATCCGGGTGTTCCACCTGCTGCCGACGGGCGCGCCGGATCTGGGTTGGCCCGCGAATGGCGTCCTTGCGACAGTGACTACGGGCATCTTCGACGCGACTGCGGATCACGCGGGTGGCGTCTACGTATTTGCCGACGACGGATCGACCACGCTTGCCACGCGGATCAGCGCGACGGGACAGTTCGTCCCCGGCTGGTCGTTTCCGGGATTCGCAGCGGCGCCGGGCGATCCGCGAGCGTGGGCCGTGGATGATAGTGGTGGGGTGTGGTTCGTCGGTGCCGGCCAGGTCTCAGACTGCGTGCCCGGGCATGGGTGTTTTAGCAACGGTGTCGTCCGAGTGGCTCGGCTCGCGGCGACGGGCGGCCCCGTTCCCGGTTGGGCCCCGCCAGGAACCATCATGCTGCATGAGACGCGCGCATTCGATTACACCCTCGATGCGCATGGCACGTCGCGCGGGCTGGCGTTTCTCGTGAACCGGATATACGCGACCCCCCCGGCGATCACCACCTTGGTGCTCATCAGCTTCGATGGCACGCTCAGCGGGTTCGGGGTCGGTCCGGCGGACGACCGCCCGCAGACCTTCGCGGACTTCGACGGGACCGGCGCGGGATTCATCACGTTCGGTGGGTTTAGCTTCTCGGCACTCCAGAAGTACTCACCGGGTCCGGTATGGCCGGGGAACGGGTTCGTCTATCCCGCCCCCAGCGGCTTCCTTCCAGTTCCCGACGGAGCTGCGGTCGACGGCGCGGGAGGAGGCTATCTGCGAACCCGTCTGATCGAGTGGTCGACACTGCAGGACGCGGACATCCGGCTCGACCATGTATTGTCGACCGGCGCGCGTGATTCGCGCTGGCCCTCCGGCGGCGTAGCGTTCAGGGGAACGACGTTAGCGACGACAGCAGTGCCCAGGATGATCTCGGATGGCCAGGGGGGAGTATTCGACACGTGGCAGGATTCGCGTTCGGGCACCGATGCTGACATCTACGCGCTACGATTCGCGAGCGATGCCTCTCTGCCGGACGGCTGGCCCGCCACCGGTCAGCCCATCTGCCTGCTTGCAGGTTCCTCGCAGACCTCACCGGTCCCCGCTCGGGATGGCGCGGGCAACCTGTTCGTGGTGTGGCACGACGATCGCAACGGCACCGGTGATATCTACGCGCAGCGATTATCCGCCGACGCGCCAGTCGCGGTTGAGGTTGCGCGAGCCACTGCGGAGCGCACCGACCAGGGTGTTGAATTGCTGTGGGAGCTGCACGGCGTCGGCGGAGAGCGGCTGCGAGTCGAGCGTGCTGGCGTGGACGACGCGTGGGTCGACATGGGCTCGCCGAGCCCGGCCTCCGCGCTTGATCAGTGGCGTTGGCTCGACACGAGTCCCATCGAAACCACCGAGAGCCGGTACCGTCTGCGCCAGCCCAGTAGCGGATGGACGGGTGGCGTTGTAGCCCTTTCGCCC
>JAYVCN010000163.1:0-3818 GCA_043749875.1 Candidatus Eiseniibacteriota bacterium
TCACTCTCCCACGACGGTGCCCACCGGTTCGCCATTCACGATCTTCACCAGGTTGCCGCGGACCCCGACGTTGAACACGATCAAGCGCAGGCGATTGTCGCGGCACAGCGAGATCGCGGTTGAGTCCATGACCTTCAAGTCCTTGTTCAGGATATCCATGTACCCGATCCGGGGAAAGAACGTCGCCGTCGGGTCCTGCTTGGGGTCGCCCGAGTAGACCCCGTCCACCTTGGTGCCCTTCAGGACGACATCCGCGCCGATCTCGATCGCGCGCAGCACGGCGGCCGTGTCGGTGGTGAAGTAAGGGTTTCCCGTGCCGGCCGCCATGACCACGATGCGCCCCTTCTCGAGGTGGCGCACGGCACGGCGGCGGATCCACGGTTCAGCCACCTGGTCCATCTGGATGGCCGACATCACGCGCGTGAACAGGCCGCGCTTCTCGAGCGCGTGCTGCAGCGCCAGACTGTTGATGACTGTGGCCAGCATGCCCATGTGGTCCGCGGCCACGCGGTCCATGCCGCGCGTACTCGCGGACAGGCCGCGGAAGATGTTGCCGCCGCCGAGCACGATCCCGACCTGGACGCCGAGCGCGTGCACCTCGCTCACCTCCCCGGCCAGCCCGGCGAGGATCTCGTCGGCGATGCCGTGTCCAGCCTCGCCGGCGAGCAGTTCGCCGGACAGCTTGAGCAGGATGCGCTGCGGCTTGGCGCTCAATGAACTACTCCGCGCCCAGACGGAAGCGCACGAACCGGCGCACGACCACGTTCTCGCCGGTGCGGGACGAGATTTCCTTGACCAGTTCGTTGATCGTTTTCTTGTCGTCCTTGATAAATGGCTGCTCCATCAGGCACACCTCGGCGTAGAACTTGTTGAGCTTGCCGTCGATGATCTTGTCGGCGATCGCGGCCGGTTTGCCCTCGTTCTTGACCTGGTCGGCGTAGATGGCCCGCTCGCGCTCGATGCGATCCGCCGGCACCTCGTCGCGGCGCACGTAGTCCGGGTTCGCCGCCGCGGCCTGCATGGCGAGGTCCTTGCACAGGCCCTTGAAGTCGTCGGTGCGCGCGACGAAGTCCGTCTCGCAGTTCACCTCGACGAGCACGCCGATGCGGCTGTCGTGCACGTACGCCTCGATCCGGCCCTGCGACGCGGCACGGTCCGCACGTTTTTCAGCTTTGGCGATGCCGGCCTTGCGCAGCGCGTCCACGGCCTTGTTGAGGTCACCGGCGGTCTCCGCCAGCGCCTTCTTGCACTCCATCATGCCCGCCCCGGTCATATCCCGGAGCTGCTTGACCTGCTCCGCGGTGATGGTCATGGCACTCCCCTGCTCGTTGGAACGCCCGCCCGCAGCGGCATGCCGGGACGGGCGCGCGTGGAACCGTGATCGGGTGATCTCAGGCGCGCGCGGGGGCTACTCCGACCTCGGCCTCTGCCGCGTCACCGCCGAACGAGACGGTCTCCTGGTCCGCGCCTTCGAGGGCCATGGAGCGCGACTCCAGCACGGTGTCCGCGACCATGCCGGTGAACAGCTTGATCGCCCGCAGCGCGTCGTCGTTGCCCGGGATCGGAAAGTGGATGAGCGTCGGGTCGCAGTTCGTGTCCACGACGCCGACGATCGGGATGCCGAGCCGATTCGCCTCGGCGACCGCGATCTTCTCCTTCTTGGTGTCGACGATGAACACCAGCGCCGGCAGGCCCGGCATGTCCTTGATGCCCGCGAACGCGAACTGCAACCGTTCACGCTCGCGACCGAGCCGCGACTGCTCCTTCTTCGCCAACTTCTCCATGGTGCCGTCGGCGATCATGGTGTCGAGGTCCTTCAGCCGCTTGATGCTGGTGCGGATGGTCTTGAAGTTCGTGAGCATGCCGCCCAGCCAACGCTCGGTCACGTGGTACTGGCCGCAGCGCGCCGCGTCCTCGGTGACCATGAGCTTGGCCTGCTTCTTGGTGCCCACGAACAACACATGGCCGCCGTTGCGCGTCACCTTCGTGATCGCGGCGCGGGCGTCCTGGATGCACTTGAGCGTCTTTTGTAGATCGATGATGTAAATCCCGTTGCGCTCCATGAAGATGAATCGCTTCATCTGCGGATTCCAGCGCCGGGTCTGATGCCCGAAGTGAACTCCCGCTTCGAGCAGGTCCTTCATGGTGATCTCGGCCACGGCTGACCTCCTGTGGGGTTCTTCCTCCGCCCTGCCGGGTTCGTCGCGCCTTCCCGCTGGGCACCCGCTTACGGCGGGTACGGGACCCCGGCGCGTCGGCTGGGGCGTGTAAGATTTTTGTGTCGCGAACTACCGCTTGCTGAACTGGAACCGCTTGCGCGCTCCCGGCTGACCGTACTTCTTGCGTTCCACCATGCGCGAATCGCGCGTCAGGAAACCCTCGCGACCGAGCAGGGCCTTCAAGGCCTCGTCCTCACGCACCAGCGCACGGGCGATGCCCATTCTGATGGCGCCCGCCTGACCGCTCAGTCCACCGCCCGAGACGCGGGCGATGACGTCGTACTTCTCGCGCAGGTTGGTGGCGACCAGCGGCCGCAGCGCGTGCAGCACCAGCGTCTCGCGGCGCAGGTACTCCATGGCGTTCTTGCCGTTCACCAGCGTCTGACCCGAGCCCGGAACCAGGCGCACGCGTGCCACGGCTTCCTTGCGCCGGCCGGTCAGGGGCTTCGTCGTCGTCGTCATGTGATCCCCTTTCAGACCTCGAGGGTCCAGGCTTCTGGCTGCTGCGCGATGTGCGGGTGCTCTGTCCCTGCGTAGACCTTGAGCTTCTTCACCATGGCGCGACCCAGGCGGTTGCGCGGCACCATCCCCTTCACGGCTTTCTCGATGACGCGCTCGGGGTGCTTCGCCATCAGGTCTTCCAGCTTCGTCCAGCTGCCGCCACCCGGATACATGCTGTGGTGGAAGTACTTCTTCTTCTCCGGTTTGGTCCCGGTCAGCCGGACCTTTTCCGCATTGATCACGATGACGAAATCACCCGTGTCCATGTGCGGGGTGTAGGTCGGCTTGTGCTTGCCCCGGAGTACCATCGCGATCTGGGTGGCGAGGCGACCGAGGATCTTGTCCTCTGCGTCCACGACCAACCAGCGCCGCTGGATGTCACTCTCGCGGGCGGAATACGTCTTCATCTGTCCTCCGATGATGCTTGCCCGATCGGCCGAAACAGCCGCGCGCGAACGGCTTGGCAGGGGCGCGACCGTGATGCGCGGGGTGGGCGCCCGCGAAGCGGGTACAGCCCCGTGCACAGTGCAGGAAGCGCCGGAAGTTAACCCGCGCCCTGCCCCCTGTCAAGACTCGGACCCGCGCGATAACCCCATGCGGTCACACGAATTCCTCAAGCATGGCGCGCAGCCGCGCGAGCGGCAGCCCGACCACGTTCGTGTAATCCCCCTCGAGGTGCTTCACGAACTGTCCGGCCAGCGCCTGGATGCCGTAAGCCCCGGCCTTGTCGAGGGGTTCTCCGGTGGCGACGTAGTCGTCGAGGTCGCGCTCGGAGAGCCGCACCATGCGCACCACGGTGCACTCCGCCGCGGTCCGTTGCTCGCCGCGATGGATGGCCGCGAGCCCGGTCCACACCTCGTGCCTGCGGCCGTGCAGGCGCTCGAGCATGGCGCGCGCCTCGGCGCGGTCTTTCGGCTTGCCGAGCCGGGTCCCGCGCAACACCACCACCGTGTCGGCGCCGATCACCACCGCCTCGGGCCGGCTCGCGGCCACCCGGCGCGCCTTGTCGAGCGCGAGCGCGCGAACGCCATGACGCGGCGAGGCCGTTCCCGGCCAGGCGCGGTCCGGTCCCGGGTCCACGACCGTGAACTCCGCGCC
>JAYVCN010000164.1:0-4009 GCA_043749875.1 Candidatus Eiseniibacteriota bacterium
CGCCGCCTCGGCCGAACCGCGACCGGGGGACCTCGCGTTCTTTCGCCGGCCCGGGGAGCCGGCCAGCCACGTCGGGCTGGCGCTGGGTGGGGGCTTCTACGCCCACTGCCGCGGACGGGTGGCGGTTGCCAGCATTGAACCTTCCAACACGTTGTGCGACAAAGATCTAATGCCGCAGTTCATGGGCTGGTACAGGCCCATTGGAGGTGGCATTTGAGACCCTCGGCCCCGGCACAGGGGCTACTATCGGCTTGACAGGCTGGCCGGGCGGTCCCTAACTTTCCGCCCGGGCGTGCGCCAGGGTCCTTCGAGTTGAAGGATAGAGTCTGGCAATTACATCAGTGGCTCCTTCGCAAGGATGAGAGGGGGCTTTTTGCATGTCCAGCATCCCGCGATCGCGAAAGGAGGTGGGCTTCGAATCCACGTGTAGGCCGGCGGGCCACGTCCCGGCTGCCGGTGCATCGAGGCATCGTCGCTCAACCGACTTCTCGCAAGGAGGCTTCACAGCCATGCATAAGCATATGAGCCGTATCTTTGCTGCACTGTCGTTCCTGACCATGATCCCGGCGCTGGCCTTTGCGTCCTCATCGCGTGTGGATGCCATGAACGTGCCGGGTGACTACATCAAGGATTACACAGGTATCTACACCTACCTGTCGGGTGTGGGTTCCATCGGAAGCCTGGTCTACGCGGAGCCGGCCGGCTCCGGCAATCAGGCCATGGGCGCCATTCTCGGCAACCTGTGGGAGGGCCGGTTGGGCACGTGGGGCGTGAACCTGCGCCGCGCCGCGCCCACGCTCGGCGCACCCATGTTCGGTGACCCGGTCACCACGTCGAACTTCTTCAGCGACCCCAACCTCAACGGCGAGTCGTTCGACCTCATGTGGGGTCACAAGATGGGCAGCGGCAGCCTCGGCCTGCGCTTGAACCGCTCGTTCATCTCCAACGAGATCGCGGCTGGCACGGCGGAAGGCAACGGCAACAATGGCCGCAACATCTGGGGCGTCGGCGTGGGCTTCGGCTTCGCCATGAACTCCAACTCGGACATCGAGCTGTCGGGCCTGTTCCAGAACCGCAACTTCAAGGGCACGGATTTCAACACGCCCAGCGCTGCGGCGGATGACGGTGGCTCGACCTACCAGCTTGCCGGCCGTGCCATGATGAAGGCCGGCGGTAGCCTGATGCTGGTCCCGGTGGCCAAGATCTACTCATTCGACGAGTCGTTCGTCGATGCGGCCTCGGTCAAGACGGACCGCAAGCTCTCCGGCTGGCAGTTCGGTATGTCCGGGGACTGGTCGATCGGTTCGGACGACCTGTTCATCCTCGGCGCACAGTTCGTGGGCAACCGGTTCGAGAACACGGTCGGTGCGGCTGCGAAGAGTGAGACGCGCGAGACGTTCTACCCGAACGTCTTCATGGGTCTCGAGTCGCACGTGAACTCGTGGCTGACGCTCCGCTTCGGGGCGCAGAACGCCATGATGTACTCGGTGAAGCTCGAGTCCGGCTCGCCCGTCGTGACGCAGACGGCGAAGCTGCAGTCGTTCAACTTCAACATGGGTGCGGGAGTGAAGGTCGGCTCGCTCGCGTTCGACGCCACGCTGAACCCGGCATTCTGGAACAACCCGGTCAGCGCGACGTTCAACAACGGCATCGGCGCCACTCCGTTCCCGCGCGTGTCGGCGACGTACTCGTTCTGATCGCGTAGTCGCAGTAGCCGTAACGGGGCCGGGGGCGCTGATCGTGGCGCCCCCGGCCCTTGTGTTTTCGGTTGGACATTCTCTCTATGGAGCATAAACGGCATCGGGTGGACTCCGGTCAGTCCGTCGAGAGAGTCGTACCGGCCGCGCCGGTCCGGCCTTCACGTCGTGGGCATCGTTCAGCCTTCTGGCGTTGACAGTTGTCGAGTTCTGGACCTAGTTTCAACCGAACGGACATCACCCAGCACGGCCTCAAGACGCCACGGAAGGGCGTTCCCCCGCCCGTCACACCGGGGAACCGGAGGTTCGTCATGCATAGCGCCGTACCCGCGCCACCGTCGCAACCCACTCTGACCAGGTCGGGCCGTACTCCGTCCGGATCCGCGTCACTCGCGTGCTCCGGGCGGATTTCGTCATACCCGAAAGGAGAGACCACCATGTCCCGCTCAGTCCAGTGGGCGCGCAGGCTTGCCGTCGTCGCGGTCGCCCTGGTGCTCGCCGTGCCGGCGCTTGCCGGCACGACCGGGAAACTCACCGGCCGCGTCGTGGACGAGAAGAAGCAGCCGCTCCCCGGCGTGAACATTCGCATCGAGGGCCAGCGCCTCGGGGCCATCACGGACGATCAGGGCGGCTATTTCATCATCGGCATCCCCGCCGGTCGGTATGCGGTGCACCTGAACCTGATCGGCTACGCGAACTACACCGCCGAGAACGTCGAGATCACGCCCGACTTCTCCACCACGATCGATGCGGTGATGAAGACCGAGGCCGTGCAGATGAACGAGGTCGTGGTCAACGCGGAGCGGCCGCTGCTGCAGAAGGACGCGACCGGGACCACGCGCTTCATCAGTGCGGCGGAGATCCAGAAGCTGCCGACGCGCGGTTACCGTGACGCGGCCGCCCAGCAGACCGGCGTCGTGAACTTCCGCCGCCAGATCGACAACGAGTCGCAGAATGGCAATACGCTGATCATCCGCGGCGGCCGGCCCAACGAGACCGCCTACTTCGTGGATGGATTCTCGCAGCAGGACCCGCTCACCGGCACCTCGAGCACATCGATCAGCAACAGCGCGATCGAGGAAGTCGTGGTGATGACAGGCGGCTTCAATCCCGAGTACGGCCGCATCATGTCGGGCGCCGTGAACGTGGTGACCCGTGAGGGCGCGGACAAGTACTTCGGCGCCATGGAAGCCATCTCTGACGCCCCCGCGGGCTCGTGGGTCGGCTCGCGCCGCACCGACTACAACGTCTACGACCTATCGCTGGGCGGCCCGCTGTGGCCCGGCAAGCAGAACATGACGTTTTACACATCCGGCGAGCGCCGCTGGCAGGCGGACCGCAATCCGTCGTTCATGCGCGAGGAGCTGGTGTCGTTCCTGAATGGACTGGGCCGCGACAGCAGCATCAAGCCGAACAACTCAACCGGTGGCTTCACGTTCCAGGGCAAGCTGGCCTGGCAGTTGAACGACCGTATGACGCTCAAGGTCGGCGGACTCGGCTCCGAGGACAAGTGGCGCGAGTACAACCATGCCTACCTCCTGAACCTCGACCACACGCCGCGCTACCTCGACCGCAATGTCTCGTACACCGGCACGTTCAATCACACGCTGAGCCAGAAGACGTTCTACACCGTCGGCCTGAACTACTTCGACACGCTGCGCAAGCGCGGGGACGGCGTGGCGTTCGACAATCTCGAACGCTACATCATCGGACGCAATCCCACGTTCGATCAGGACATCCCGCTGTTCTTCCGCAAGGGCCACATCTTCAACAATTACCTGCAGCGCAACGCCTCGTACTACGGCGCGCAGGCGAGTCTGTCATCGCAGGTGAATCGCTACCATCAGCTCAAGCTCGGGGGGGACTACCAGCGGCATACGCTGCGTTACCTCCAGGACTTCCGCCCGACGCAGTTGGGCGGGAGCAGTCCCAACCTGCTCGACTACGACGCCTATGGCTACAAGCTGGTGCCGCACTTCAACGGCAGCGGCAACGTCGACAAGGTGGACATCATCGAGCTCAAGGACAGTGACAAGGACGGTCCCAAGCATCCGAAGACCTGGTCGACGTTCGTGCAGGACAAGTTCGAGCGCGGCGGCGTCATCGTCAACGGCGGCTTGCGCTACGACTACATCAACGTCGACACGCCCGCGCTTCGCAACGATGTGGCGCCGCTCGAGGGCGGTCCGTTCCGTGACTCGCTCGATACGCAGGACCTGACGACGAACCGCACCTACACGCGCATTTCGCCGCGCCTTGGCGTGTCGTTCCCAGTGGATGAGCGCACGCAGCTGCGCTTCAACTACGGCCAG
>JAYVCN010000165.1:0-3288 GCA_043749875.1 Candidatus Eiseniibacteriota bacterium
CGCGTGCGCGCGGGCCAGCGCGTGCAGGCAGGCCAGATGCTCGGACGCGTCGGCATGACGGGCCACGCCACGGGGCCACACCTGCACTTCGAGGTTCGCTCTGCGGACGACCCGGGTGAGCGCTGGGAATTCGCCCGCATTGAAGATCCGCTCGCGTTCGTCGAAGCCCGCCTGCCCAGCCACCGCGCCGACACCCCCGGCGCGGACGCCGTGCTCGAGTGGGGCGAGAACGCGGCGCTGCTCTCACCGGGCGCGCGCGCCGAGGACGTGCTGACGCGCGATGCGTGGTGGCGCATGCTGGCGGCCGACGTCAAGGGGCCGCTGCTCGACCCGGCCCTCGACGCGGGCGCGCTGCGGGATTCGCTGATCGCGGTGCGCATCCTGCCGAACGAAGCGGCCAAGGGCCACACCGGCGTGGCCGCGTCGTGGCGCGAGGTGGCACGCGACCTCGCCCGCGCGCGCCGCCTGGGCGTGCGCTCGGGGGCGGGTCCACTGCGCAAGGCGCTGCACCGCGAGGTGTGCGCGACGCTGCTCGGCACGCCCACGCCTGCCCTGCGCACCGCCCTGCTGTCGGGGCGCGACGACCGGCCGACGTTGGCGCAGGCGGTGGTGATGCTCGCGGATGTCGCCGGGCCGCAGCCCGAGCCGCCCCAGCCACCCGCGCCTGCAAAGCCCACGCTGCGTCGGCGCATCGGCGCTGTGCGGGCGGTCGCCGACAGCGCGCGGACCGATAGCGCGCGGAGCCACGGCATGCGCGCGGACAGCACGCGGGCCGGAGCTCCTCGCAGGCACAGCGTGCATGCGGACAGCACCCGGGCCGGCGTCGCACGGAGCCACGGTGTACGCCCGGACAGCACGCGGGCCGGCGTCGCGCGGAGCCACGGCGTGCGCGCGGACAGCACGCGGGCCGACAGTTCGAGTCGGCAACCTTGACGGTGTGCGCGAGCGGGTGGCAATGTGCGATTCGTTCGAGCACTGGTTGTGACGGGGACGAGTAGCCCGCGACAGACTCACGAGCGAGCCGGGGACGGTGTGAGCCCGGCGGGATCCTGCGCGGTGTGAATATCACCCCCCGAGCCACGGAAGATGCGGCGCGAGCACAACGCGACGCGGTAGAGCCGGATGGGGCGCCCCCATCGCGAACGCAATGGGCGGGAGCCTCGGGCTCCGCGAGACGCACGCCGCGAGGGGTGCGTGAAGTCGGGTGGGAACGCGACTCCCCGTCGCCCCGGCAGATGTGGCTTGGCCGCGCACGAGCGCGGCCCGGCCGCTTCCGCCGGGGCGTTTTCATTGCCATTTTCTGATGTGCGCAAGCGTAGGGGTTGTAGCCAGCAGCATGGGAGGCAGCATGGCGGACGAGCAGAAGAAGTCAGGCTATCGCGACACGCTCAACATGCCGGTGACCGCGTTCCCGATGAAGGCCGAGCTCGCCAAGCGCGAGCCCGACCGGCTCGCGGCGTGGAAACAGGACTCTGCATACGCTCGTCTGCGCTCGCTCCGCCGTGGCCGCCCGATGTGGCTGCTGCACGACGGTCCGCCCTATTCCAACAACCACATCCACATGGGTACCGCCGCGAACAAGATCTGGAAGGACGCCGCGGTGCGCCAGGCGTCGCTGCAGGGCTTCGATGCCCCGTACGTGCCGGGCTGGGACAACCACGGCATGCCCATCGAGATGCAGGTCGGCCGCGAGTTCGCCGAGAAGAAGCACAAGCCGACGCGACTCGAACTGCGCAAGGCCTGCCGCGAGTACGCGCGCAAGTGGATCGACATCCAGCGCGAGGAGTTCATCCGGCTCGGCGGCTGGGGCGACTGGCACCGGCCCTACCTCACCATGTCGTCCGAGTTCGAGGCCGCCATTCTCGAGACGCTCGCGGCGTTGAACGAGCGCGGCTTCATCCAGCGCGGCAAGCGCGCCATCCACTGGTGCCCGACCGACCGCACGGCGCTGGCCATGGCCGAGATCGAGTACGCCGACGTGCCCTCGCCCAGCATCTTCGTGCGCTTCCCATTGAAGCAGGACACGCCGGCCGGCGCGCTGGCCCGCTGGCCCGACGTGAGCGCGGTGGCGTGGACCACGACACCGTGGACATTGCCGGCGAATCTGGGTTTGATGGTGGATCCCAAGGCCGACTACGCCGTGGCGCGCGTTGCGGGGCATGTCGTCGTGGTGGCCGAGGCGCGGCTGGCGCCGTTCGCCGAGCGCATGGGAGTGCCCGCCGAACTGCTGGGCAAAGTCCCCGGCGCCGATCTCGTGGGGGCGCTGTTCATCGCACCCTTCGGCAACGATTCGCGCGTCGTCGACGGCTCGCCGTTCGTGAGCATGGACGACGGCACCGGCATCGTGCACACCGCGCCGGGGCACGGCACCGAGGACTTCACGGTCGGCGCGCGCAGCGGCCTCGGCGTCTACTGTCCGGTGGACGAGGGCGGTCGGTTGACGCCCGAGGTGCCGCACTTCGCCGGGCGCAGCGTGCTCGATGTGAATGCCGACATCATCGCGTGGCTGGCCGAGCAGGGCGTGCTGCTGCATGCATGGACGTTCACGCACAGCTACCCGCACTGCTGGCGCTGCCGCAAGCCGGTGATCTTCCGCGCCACGGACCAGTGGTTCATGATCATCGACCACGCGGGCCACCGCGAACGCTGCATCGAGCAGATCGAGAACGCCGTGCGCTGGGATCCCGACAGCTCGCGCAACCGCATCCGCGAGGCCGTGCGCAGTCGCCCCGACTGGTGCCTGTCGCGCCAGCGCAGCTGGGGCGTGGGCATCCCGGCGGTGTATTGCGAGGCGTGCGGCGTCGCCTCGCTGGACGGCCGCGTCGTGAGGCGCGCGGCGGAACTCGTGCGCGGCGCGGACTCCGATGTCTGGTACGAACGCCCGCTCGAGGACTTTCTTCCGGTGGGCTATGCGTGCCCGGCCTGTCGCAGCACGGGCCCGTTCCGGAAAGAAGAAGACGTGCTCGACGTGTGGTTCGACTCAGGTAGCACGCACAGGGCCATCCAGGTCTCGCACCCCGAGCTGAAACGTGCTTGGGAGACTGCGCGCGCCGGTGTGGAGAAGTGCGAAATCGTGTACTTCGAAGGCCCCGATCAGCATCGCGGCTGGTTCAACTCCTCGCTCATGGTCGGCGTGGGCATCGACCAGCTGGCGCCCTACACGCAGGTGGCCACGCACGGCTGGGTGCTCGACGGCGCCGGTCGCGCCATGCACAAGTCGCTCGGCAACGTGGTGAGCCCGCTCACGCTCATCGACAGACATGGGGCCGACATCGTGCGCTGGTGGGC
>JAYVCN010000166.1:0-3335 GCA_043749875.1 Candidatus Eiseniibacteriota bacterium
GCTCAACCGGCAAGCCACCGCCGGAGTACTTCCATATTGAGGCGCTGTCGAACCTCACCTACAACGACCTGTGCGGGCCGCCGAACTCGCCCGCTCGCATCTGCAACATCGGCGGACTGGTGTTGACTTGCGGTAACCACGACGACGGCGAGAATGCCGGCGACTCGCGGTTCACCGCATTCCGCGAGGTCTCGCAGCACTCCCTGTCGCCGACGATCAACCTGATCGAAGCGGCGCCTGGCGTACCGAACTCGATGGGCATCACCGCGACGATCGCCTCGGCCAGCGACGACTATATCGTCTGGTACGACCTCTACGCCGGCATGTTCAACCTGCAGTTCTCGGGCGAGACCTGGAACTTCGGTTCGCAATGCTACCCGGCGACCTCGGCCAATGGCTGCAAGGAGTGGGGCGCGATCCGTTACCCTGGGTTCATCGTGTTCAACCCCGAGCCGCAGTGCTTCACGGACTTCGAACCGGCCCGTGGCAACGGCACTGCATTCAGGACGTCGAACCCCAGCGGTATCCCTGACTCGCTGCGCGTCTTCCTGGCGCACCAGCAGCAGTGCTTCCGCTTCGCCATCTCGCTCGGCTGCAACTCGAACGAGGGTGGCTACTTCGACAACGTGGCGCAGGCGTTCGTCGACCTGCCGGGCGTGCCCGGCCAGGCGAGCGCCGGCAATGCGGTGGCGATCGGTGGCGTGTCGAGCGACATCTGGCAGTTCGTCAACGACACGTTCCCGGCGAACGAGACGGCTGGCCTGCCCGGCACCGCCGCGTTCGACACCACGTCGGGTCTGGTCCGCACGGGCTTGAACACCGCCCAGGCGACCGGCAACTCGCTGCGGTTCGACATCCCCGGCGACTCGAGTGTTGTCAGTGGCGCGAATGCCACCGTCAGCGCTCCGGACGATCCGGCGTTGGCAGCCGTGCGTACCGATCTCGTGTTCCGCATCCTGCCCGGTCCGGGTAACTACCAGATCGCGGCTGGCCGCAGCATGGCTCCGGGTGGTTCGCCTTCCGGTGTGCTGCTGCAGGTACCGACCAACCAGGCTGGCGTCGTCGCTTCTGGCGATGCTTCGTTCTGGGGTCAGTACATCGCCAACCCCGGTGAGGTCTCCGCAGGTACCCACGGCCCCGGTGCGAACTGGAGTTCGCTGGTGTGGAACAGTGCGCGCATGGACACCGCCGAAGCGAACATCTTCCCGGTCGGCGGGATCACGAGCACGGGTCTCACGGCTGGCAACTACATGACGACGATGCACGAGAGCGACCCGAAGTTCGCGGCGCTCGGCGTGAACAAGTTCAAGTGCTTCGTCATCGACACCACCAAGGCCGCCACCAGCACGGCGACGCTGAACAACATCAACTGCACTGGCGTGCTGCCGGCGTGGCTGACGACCGTTCCGCAGTCGCGCACCGGCTGGGATGGCAACGCGCAGACGAAGGAATTCACGAAGATCATCCCCGACGGCATCCTCACGCCGGGTGCGCACGTGGCGTACTTCTATCGCAAGTCGCACGCGATCGACCCGTTCGTGCGCTTCGCGATGTGCCCCGATACGAACTTCATCACGCCGCAGAACGGTGAAGGTTCGTCGGATCAGCATCGCTGGCAGCAGTTCTCCGTGCTCCCGGATCGTTGGAAGAACAACGCGTTCGGTGGGCAGGGTTCCGCCTGCATGCTGTACATCGACCTGAACGACCGTCGTGGTAACGAAGGTCGCTTCGTCTCGGTGATGGACTCGATCGGCGCGACCCAGGCTGTGAAGCGTGGTTCGCACAACGGTTGGACGGCTCCGGGCACCACCATCATCACCAGCCTGGACGTCCGTACGAACATGTCCGTTGCGGTCAGCAACAAGAACTCGCAGCCCGGCACCACGTGGGACATGTACGGCGTCAAGGCGTCCGAATCGCTCACCACGAGCGCCGGCGCACCTGGCAGCCGTCTGGCCAATCGTGCGGGCATGGGCTTCGCCGTTGGCAAGCAGTCGGTGGCTGGTCCCACCCCGGATATGCTGCGTGCGTATTACCGCACGGTGGCGATCCTGTCTGGCGATCTGGTCTCCGGCGTGCTCGGACCATTCACGAACCGCAGCCAGAACGATATCGCGCTCCTGAACGACTACCTGACGCAGTCGGCAGGTTCGGCTCAGCCGCGTGGTCTCTTCGTTCAGGGCGACGGCTTCGGTCAGTCCGAGAAGGCCGCCGGCGGTATCGATCCGGCCCACACGCAGTTCCTGACGGACAAGCTCGGCGTCGTGTTCCGTAACCCGTCCTACCAGTCGTTGTCTGGCAACACCAACAACTGCGCGGACGTGCTCACGACGACCAGCCTGACGCCTGCGGCTGACGTGTATGGCGTGTCGAACTTCTGCACCTGGTCGAACGACGTCTACACCCGTAACCCGGCTATCGCGGAGTCCGCCGAGGGCGCGTTCTATGAGAACGTCGGTCTCAGTGGCCCGTACGTGTCCGACGTCGTGAAGCCCGCGACGGCGCTGCGTAACTGGGTCGCGGTCACCAGTGGCTACGAGATCGAGCACCTGTTCAGCCGGTACTGCGATACGGACAATGGCCGTCTCGCGTACTACTACTACATGCTGAACAAGGTCTTCGGCGGCATCTGCCAGATCACCGGCGCGCCGGCCGCGACGCTCGATACGCCGCAGGGGAACCGCGCGTACACGAACTTCATGAAGATCGGCAACTCGATCATGAAGCAGGGTACGTCGTTCGTGCGCTTCAGCGTGGCGAAGGCTGGCCGCGTACAGGTCTCGATCTACGACGTCACTGGTCGCAAGGTCCGCAACCTGTCCGACCGCGTCTTCCCGGCTGGTGAGCACTCGATCCAGTGGGACGGTACCGACGACAGTGGCAGCAAGGTGGCGCGTGGCGTGTACTTCGTGCGCAGCAGCGTGCAGAAGGACGCCGGCCGCATCATCGTGCTGAACAACTAGTCACGTAGCAGTCGTAGCAGTTGCCGAGGGGCGGGAGCGATCCCGCCCCTCGGTTCTTGTATCGCCACGGTGCCGCCCGTGAACCACGCGGGTTCGCGCACGGTCAGGAACCGCCAAAGCACGGGCGGATTTTGGCTTGACGCTACCCCTGAGCCAGCGTAGCCTCGCTCCACTTCCTTCTACAGCGACTGGGCGTGTCGGAGGGCGCGAATGCGCTTACGTGTCGGGGCAGTCCTTTGCTTATTTCTAGCCTTCTGGGGTTCCGGTTGTCGCAAGGCACTGGCGCCCAATCTCGATAACCAAGCACCAGAAACCTGGATCGTCGCAGCGCCCCAGGACACCATCACGACCCGCGACCCGTCGAACATCCCG
>JAYVCN010000167.1:0-16275 GCA_043749875.1 Candidatus Eiseniibacteriota bacterium
CTCGCGCTGGCCCGGTTGCATGCGCGTGTCGAGCGCGTGGCGAACGGGCTCGAGCGTGAGCACGACCTCGCCGCGCGGGTCCGTGCCAAGCTGCAGCGCTGGCGAGCGGCCGGGCGCGTGCGACTGGCCGAGGCGCTCGCGAGTGGGGACGCCGAGGCGCTGCATCGCGCCCGGCTGGCGCTCAAGCGCTGGCGTTACGCCGAGGAAGAGCGAGCGGCCGCTTCCGCTGGCCGTTCGAGGCCACGGCCCGAGCCGGTTGTGGCGTCGCTGCGTCGCTGGCAGCGCTCGCTGGGGCAGCTGAACGATCGCGCGCTGCTGATCGCGTACGCGCAGGCGGCGGGACGGGAGGGGCGACAGCTCGGGCCACGACTCGAAGCGTTGCGGGGCGCGGTGCTTCGCTCGCTGCGCCGGCGTCGCGAGGCGCCGAGGCCCTAGTGCGCTCGCTGGCAGCGGGCACGACCATCATCTCGTGGCCGAGCAGCCGTGCCAGGTCGGTGGCGCGCCGCCGACCGGCCCACAGTTCGAGCTGCGCGTGCCGGCTCGCGTCCGCGACGATGACGAACGTGTCGCCCCGCCGGCGCACGCGCAGTTCGCGCACCAGCTGGTAGTGGCTCCGGTCCAATCCCTCCGCCACGCGCAGCATGGCCGACAGCCAGCGCACGGCACGGCGCGCGCGCTTGGGCAACGCAGCGTAGACCTCGTCGCGCTTGCGGCGCGGGCGCGTACCGCCGTGGTGGCGCGCGATGCACGCCACGATGTCGATCTCCTGTGCGGTGAGCCCGCGCAGGCCGCCGTTGCGGATGGCGTATGCGGAATGCTGCGCATGGCCGTCGTAGGCGATGGCCGCGCCCAGGTCATGCAGCAGTGCGGCGAACTGCAGCCACTCGCGCTCGGGTTGCCCGAGTCCATGCTGGGCCTCGAGTTCGTCGAACAGCCGCAGCGACAGCGCCGCGACGTGCCGCGCATGAAGCCCGTCCGGTTCGAAACGCGCCAGCAGGTAAAGCACGCTGCGCAACTTGAGGTCGCCCGCGGCCTCGAGCGTGGACAACTCCTGGGCGTGGTGCTTGAGCCAATCGGTGACCAGGCCCTCGCGCACGCCGTAATCGGACAGCGTGATCGAGCGGGCGCCCGCCAGGCGCAGCACCTGCTCCAGCACGATGGCGCCCGGGACGAGGATCTCGGCGCGGGCCTCGTCGATGCCCGGGAGCCGCTCGCGTTCCGCGCGCGGCATGCGCTCGAGCCGCCGTCGCAGACCCGTGAGCGCCGACAGCTCCAGCACGTGACCGTTGATCTGGGCGAGGCCGCGGCCATGTTCCTCCCAGTGCGCGAGTCCGGCGAGCGCGTGGATGGAGCCGGACGAGCCGTACACCACCTCGGGCGCGGGCCCATCCAGCGTCGCGAGCCCCGCGCGCAGTTGCTTGCGCACGCGCCGGTGCAGCGCCTCGAGCTCGTGTTCGCTCGGCGGGTCGTGTTCGAGCCGCGTCTCGGTGAGCCGCAGCGCCCCGAGCGGTACGCCGACCACGCGCAGCAATTCCGGGCCGCGCACGTGCACCAACTGCGCGCTGCCGCCGCCGATATCCACGATCAGCGCCGGGCGCGCGTCGAGCTGCAGCGCCGCCTGCACCGCGAGGTGGATCAGCCGGCCTTCTTCCTCGCTGGGGATGACGCGCGGCGACACGCCGGACTCCTGGCGGGCCAGGCGCAGGAAGTCGCCGCCATTTTTTGACTCACGCACGGCCGCGGTGGCCGTGCACAGGATGCGATCGACCGAGCGCCGGCGCGCGAGCTGCACGAAGCGCCGCAGCGCCGCCGAGGTGCGCCGCATGGCGTCGCCACGCAGGCGACCGTCCGCGAACGAGCCGCGACCCACCTGCACGACCTCGCGCTCACGGTCGAGCACCGCGAACCCCTCACCGCCGGTCGCGTCGGCGATGACCATGTGGATCGAGTTGGTGCCGATGTCGATCGCAGCCAGGCGCACGCACACTCTCCATCGGGTCAGGGATCACGAGCCGTCGCGGAGTGTATCGGCTTTCGGCGCGCAGATGTGAAGTGAGATGCACCGGACGCGACCGCGCGTCCCGCGTGGCGACCCGGGCCAAGTCACTCCCCAGCGCGCAGGTAGAACGCCGAAGCCCACGGCGCCAGCTCGCGGAAGCCCAGCCGTTGATAGAGCGCCAGCGCCGGCGCGTTGACGTCGTTGACGAACAGGCACACGACGCGCGAGCGCAGCATCAGCCGGGCGCACAGCTCGCCCAGCGCGCGCGTGGCGACGCCCTGGCCGCGCAACGACGGTGGCACGTACACGCCGGAGACCTGCGCGGCCGCGGCCGTGAGCGCGCTGATGCCGGCGCGAAAGCACAGGCCGCGGCCGTCGCGCCAGATCCACGTCCAGCCATCGCGGCACTCTTCCTCGACGCGGCGCGCGTAGGCGACCGGGTCGATCGCACGCGGATCCTCGAGCAGCTCCTCGGCGCGCAGGTCGGCGCCCGCGTGGTAGAGGAACGCATAGTCCTCGCGCCGCGCCGTACGCAGCTCGGACGCGAGCGTGCCAGCCGCGCCGGGCGAGCGTTCGAGCGCCAGGTACACCTGCGCGCGCTCGAGCCGCGCCACCGCGCCGTCCCCGGGGAAGTGTTCGCGCACCGCCGCCACGGCAGCGCGCGGACCGATGATCTGCAGCCGTGCCGGGCGCATGAGCTGCTGCTCCGCGGCGCGCTGGCCGAGCAGCGCGTGCGCCAGCGGGTCATCGCCGGCCGGCAGCACGGCGCCCGAATGCGCACCGATGAACAGCAGCGCGCTCAACCGGCCGTCGCGGCGCGCACCCCACCAGGCGTCGTTCGGGCGTGCGAGTGCGTCGCGCAGGACCAGCGCGATCAGGTACACGTTCAGGACCGGTTCGTCCTCGAGGAAGGACAACACCTCGGGAACGTCACGCGGACCGAGCCGGTCGAGGACCGGGGTGCCGATGCCAGGATGCAGTGCCATGTTCGTGCGCGTGACACTGTAGCATCTCGCCGCCAGACATTCCGGCAAGACCTGCTTGGACGCGCGCCGTGAGGAATGCGTAGCATGCGCGCGGAGGAGGCGCGCTTGAGCGAGCTGGTCATGGTGATCGAGGACGAGAAGGAGATTCGCGACCTCGTCCGCTACAACCTCGAGCGAGCGGGCTACCGCGTGGCGGCCGCCGGCGACGGCGAAGCGGGCCTGAAACAGCTGTTCGCGGCGCGCCCGGACGCGCTGGTGCTGGACCTGATGCTGCCCGGCGCCAGCGGGCTCGAGATCCTGCGCGAGTTGCGCGGCGAGCCCACGACGCACGACCTTCCCGTGCTGTTGTTGACGGCGCGCTCGGCGGAAATGGACAAGCTGCTGGGTTTCGAGCACGGCGCCGACGACTACCTCACCAAGCCGTTCAGCCCGCGCGAACTGGTCGCCCGCGTCAAGGCGCTGGTGCGCCGCGCGCGACCCTCCGGCATGTCACGCGCCATCGTCTCCGGCGCGCTCACCGTGGACCTCGATGCGCGCGAGGTGCGTCTGGTGGACGCGTTGCTGGTGCTCACGCCGCGCGAGTTCGACCTGCTTGCGTTCCTGGCCCGGCACTCGGGCCGCGTGCTGTCACGTGACGAGCTGTTGCGCAAGGTGTGGGGCTACGACTACGTGGGCGAGACGCGCACGGTGGATGTGCACGTGCGCCGGCTGCGCGCCAAGCTCGGGGATGCGCATGGCTGCATCACGACCGTGCTCGGCGCGGGCTACAAGTTCGTGCCGCCGGTGGGCCCGTTGCCCCCGGCGTCGCGCACCAGCGCATGAGGCTGTCGCTGCGGGCGTGGCTGCTGGTCGTGCCGGTGCTGGTCGTGGTCGCCGCCGTCGCACTGCTCACGGTGGTGGAACACGCGGAGCAGCGCCGCTGGCTCATCGCGCGCGAACGCGATGTGCTGCGGCGCACCGCGCGCGAGGCCGCCCGCACCGCGGCGCCCGAGTCCGCTGCGGGCGCGAACGCCTGGCAGGCCTATGCCGACTCGCTCGACGCCCGGCTCGACCTGCGCGTGACCCTGATCGCGCGCGACGGTGCGGTGCTCGCGGATTCGCGCGCGCCGGCCGCGAGCATGGAGAACCACGCCGGGCGGGAGGAGGTGGCGGCCGCGCTGCGGGGTGGCGTGGGTCTGGAGGTGCGCCGCTCGGCCACGCTGGGCGTGGAGTTTCTTTACTGCGCCGTGCCGCTGGCACGTCCGGACGCGGCGGTGCTGCGACTCGCCGAGCCACTGGTAGTATTGAAGAGGCTGTCCATGACGCTGATGCGGCTGTCGGTGACCGCGGCCTCGGTGGCGCTGCTCGCGAGCGTGCTGGTGCTGGCGTATGTGAGCGGACGTTTTGCGCGACGACTGCGCCTGTTGCAGCGCGTGGCGCGTCGCATCGGCCAAGGTGACGCCGGCGCGCGGGCGGCGGAGGCCCCGGACGACGACCTCGGCCAGCTCGGGCGCGCGCTCAACGCCATGCATGGCGAGCTCGACGCTCGGCTCGAAGCGCTGCGCCGCGAGCGCGACGACCGCGAGCTCATCCTCGCCCACATGAGCGATGGCGTGGCGCTGGTCGATGGCAGCGACCGCGTGGTGCACGTGAACCACCGCTTCGCCGAGCTGCTCGACGCGCCGCTGCGGCCCGGGCCGGGCACGCCCTTCACCGCGTTCACGCGCGTGCCTGAACTCGCCGAGCTGACGGCGGCGGCTCGCGCCAGCGGTCGCACGGTGGAGCGCGAGCTCAAGCCCTGGACCACGCGCGCCCACCCGGCGCACGCCACCGCCACGCCGCTCGGCGGCAGCAGGCCGAGCCCGGTGCTGCTGGTGCTGCACGATCTGTCTGAAAGCGAAGCGCTGCAGCGCCTGCGGCAGGACTTCGTCGCCAATGTGTCGCACGAGCTGCGCACGCCGCTCACCTCGCTGCGCGGCTATGCCGAGACGTTGCTCGAGGGCGGGCTCGATGACGCCGAGCACCGCGAGGCGTTCGTGCGCGTGATGCGGGACCAGGCGGTGCGCCTGCAGGCCCTGGTCGAGGATCTGCTGTCGCTGTCCGAGCTCGAGCGGCCCGATGCGACGCTGCGGCGCGAATCGCTGGATCTGCATGCGCTCGCCGCCGAACAGCTGGCGCAGATGCGCGAGGCCGCAGCGCACGCGGGGCTCGAGCTGGTGCTCGAGGGCGTGGCGCCGGTGAGGGTGCTTGCCGACCGGGTGCGGTTGACCCAGGTGCTTGCCAACCTCATCGACAACGCGGTCAAGTACGCTGAGCGCGGCCGGGTCGTCGTGGCCGTGGGCGAAGCCGATGGCCGCGCGTGGTGTGAGGTGCGCGACACGGGCCCGGGCATTCCGGCCGAAGACCTGCCGCGCGTGTTCGAACGCTTCTATCGCGTCGACAAAGCCCGCTCGCGCGACAAGGGCGGCACCGGGCTCGGGCTCGCCATCGTCAAGCACGCGGTGGCGCTGCACGACGGCAGCGTGGGCGTGGAGAGCCGCGCGGGGGAGGGGACCACGTTCCGGTTCGAGATCCCGTCCACGCCCCCGCACTGAGGCGCGGCGCACGCTCCGCGCCGAAACCCGCCGCTCACGCGCACTGCGGTTCTTTCGCCCGCGACACGGCTTGGAAACACGCTGGAAACATGGGGTGTGGTCTGTTCCTGATGCGCGGTTCCCGCCGTGTCCCGAGCGACTGCTCTGCATCCTGTGGAACCCACCGAGTCCTCGGAACCGATCGGCATGGTGCCCCCTGTTCGCCATGAGCGATCGCAGCGCAGACGTGGCCGGCCGCTTGAGGTGCCGGCCGCGGACGTGCTGCGGCGGGTCGCGCTGACACCCCGCTCGGAATCACCCAGCCGGAGGACGACTTGAAGCGCACACTGCCCGTCGTCGCGGCCCTGTTGCTGCTGGCGGCGCCATGCACGAGCCGCGCCCAGCAAAGTTCGCAAGCTGCCGCCGCCCCCGATACCGCGCTCGTCACGCGCGCCGAGCTGCAGGGTCTGCTCGACGGCCTGAACGAGCAACTGCAGACGCTGCAAGCCGACACCGACAAGCTCAAGCGCTACAAGTTCTCGGGCTACGTGCAGGCACGCACGGAATTCAGCGAGGCCAGCAACGATTCGGTGAAGGTGAGCGGCTCGCCCGCCACGATCACCACACCCAACAACACGCGCTTCTACATCCGTCGCGCGCGACTCAAGCTCACCTACGACTCGAGCCCGCTGTCGCAGGCGGTGGTCTACCTGGACGGTGGCCAGGACCGCACGCTCCGCCTGCTCGAGGCCTACGTCACGCTGCTCGACCCGTGGACGCCGAACCACGACCACCAGCTCAGCGCGGGCCAATTCAACGTGCCATTCGGCTACGAGATCGAGCGCTCGTCCAGCGTGCGCGAGCTGCCCGAGCGCTCACGCGCCGAGAACGTGCTGTTCTCGGGCGAGCGCGACCGTGGCGTGAAGCTCGAGAGCCAGTGGACCACGCGGCTGAAGACGACCCTTGCAGTGATCAACGGCGGCGGCATCAACAGCGCCGACTTCCCCAACACCGACCCCACGCGCGGCAAGGACGTGACGTTGCGCGCGCGCTGGTTGCAAGGCTTGTGGGACGCGGCCGCTTCGTATTACTGGGGCCGCCAGGTCACCCCGCTCACCGGAGCCGACGTGCTCACCGACAAGACGCGCATCGGCTTCGACGCGCAGGGATTCTGGACGCTGCCGAGCCTGGGCGGCGGCTCGCTGCGCGCGGAGGTGTATTCAGGGCACGACGTGAACGCCGACTCGCTCAAGGCGCTGGTGGTGGCGCCGACCACCGCCAATCCCAACCGCCTGCTCAAGACCGGCGCGGACGGCGCGCGCCTGGCCACCGACATGCGGGGTGGGTACGTGATGCTGGTGCAGAACGTGGGCGAGCGCTTCCAGGGCGTCGCGCGCTACGACGTGTACGACCCGAACACGGACCGGACCCACGACCAGTTCGCACGGCTTGCGCTGGGCGTGAACGCGTTCTACGACGGCTATACACGCCTGAGCGTGTCCTACGACGCCATCACCACCGACGTTCCCGCCGGCGCCAGCCGGTTCACCGATCCGCACGACAACCTGTGGACCATCCAGCTCCAGCACAAGTTCTAGCTCCAACGGAGGCCTCGTGAAGCGAACATCGATCGCACAGTCGCTCGTCCTGCTGATGCTCCTCGCCGCGACGGCCTGTTCGAGCGGCAAGCCGATCACCGTCAAGGGCTCGGACACCATGGTCATCCTCGGCCAGCGCTGGGCCGAGAAATTCATGAACGCGAACGCAGGCAAGGTGATCATGGTGACCGGCGGTGGTTCGGGCACCGGCATCGCCGCGCTCATCAACGGCACCACCGAGATCTGCCAGGCGTCCCGGCCCATGAAGCCGGACGAGAAGCTCAAACTGCGCGACCGCTACCAGACCATGGGCGTCGAGATCCCGGTGGCGAAGGACGGGCTGTCGATCTACGTGCACGAGAGCAATCCCGTGAAGGAGCTGACCATGGACCAGCTCCGCGACATCTATCTCGGCACCCTCACCAACTGGAAGCAGGTCGGCGGCAAGGAAGCCACGATCATCCTGTACGGCCGCGAGAACAGCTCGGGCACGTACGGCTTCTTCAAGGACAATGTGCTCGGCGGCCGTGATTTCTCCGCCCGCGTGCAGACGCTGCCGGGCACGGCCGCCGTCGTGAATGCTGTTTCAAAGGACCCCAACGGCGTCGGCTATGGAGGCGCTGCCTACGCGAAGAACGTCCGCGACCTGGGACTGAAGCAGGACCCGAAGCTCGCGGCGATCCTGCCCACAGCCGCCACCGTGCACGACGGGAGCTACCCGCTCTCGCGCTACCTCTACTTCTACCTGCGCATGAAGCCCAGCGGCGACACGAAGAAGTTCGTGGACTGGGTGCTGTCGCCGGAGGGCCAGAAGCTCGCGGTCGAGGTCGGCTACTTCCCGTTGAATTGATGCAATTCCGCTTGCCCCGAATGCCTCCAACGGACTCGCGGTAGACGCGAGCGATCCCGAGCGATCCCGAGCGAGCATGCGATGAACCAGCTCCGACTCAGTCCCGGCGCCTCCCGCACACGCGCGCGCCAGCGCGCGCGCGAAGCCGTGCTCGAATTCGGGCTGCGCCTGTGCGCGTTCTCGGCCGTGGCGGGGCTGGTGCTGATCGTGGTGTTCGTGTTCCGCGAAGCGTGGCCGGTGCTGGCGGACCCGGTGACGCAGCGGGAAGCGAGCCTCGGCGCGTTCTTTTCCACACCCTTGTGGCAGCCGGTGGGCGACATCCCCAAGTACGGACTCGTGCCGCTGCTCACTGGCACGCTCAAGGTTGTGCTGATCGCCATGCTGTTCGCCGTGCCGCTGGCGGTGCTGGCGGCGGTGTTCAGCTCCGAGTTCGCGCCGCCGCGATTGCGCGAACTGCTCAAGCCCGCCATCGAGATGCTCGCCGGCATCCCGTCCGTGGTCATGGGTTTCTTCGCGCTCATGGTGCTGGCGTCGTGGCTGCAGGCCGTGACGCATTCTTCGATGCGGCTGAACGCGCTCACCGCCGGCATCGCGCTCGGGCTGGGCGTGATCCCGACCGTGTTCACCGTGGCCGAGGACGCGCTGCGCGCCGTGCCACGTGCCTATCGGGAAGCCTCGCTCGCGCTGGGCGCGAGCGCATGGCAGACGGCGTGGCACGTGTCGCTGCCCGCGGCCTCCGCGGGCGTGGCGGCGGGTGTGTTGCTGGGGCTGGCGCGCGCGGTCGGCGAGACCATGATCGTGCTCATGGCGTCGGGCAACGCCGCCATCACCTCACCCGACGCGCTCGACTCGGTGCGCACGCTGTCCGCCAGCATCGCCGCCGAGCTGGCAGAGGTCGTGGTCGGCAGCCCGCACTACGCGACACTATTCTTTCTCGGCGCGCTGCTGTTCACGGTCACGTTCCTGATCAACGTGGCGGCCGGGACCTTCGTGGACCGGCTGCGCAAGCGCTGGGTGGGCGCATGAGCGTGCTGTCCGCCGTCGTGGCCGACGCGCCGCGTGCACGGTCGAGGCACCGGGACATCACGGGCGCCAGCTTCACTGCGCTGTCCGGTGTCGCTGCACTGCTCATCGTGCTGATGGTGACCGTGATCATCCTGGATGTGGTGCTGCATGGCACCGCGACGATCACGTGGGAGTTCCTGTCCGGCGCCCCGCGCGAGGGCATGACCCAGGGCGGCATCTTTCCCGCCATTTACGGCACGCTGCTGCTGGTGGTGCTCATGGTGGCGGCGTTGGTGCCGTTCGGCGTCGGCGCCGCGGTGTGGCTGCACATGTATGCGAAGCAGGACGCGTGGCTCACCCGGGCGGTGCGCTTCGCGGTGCACAACCTGGCGGGCGTGCCGAGCATCGTCTACGGCCTGTTCGGACTCGGGTTCTTCATTCAATTTGTCGGTCGCCAGCTGGACCGCGCCATGGGCCTCGACGTGGTCTGGGGCCAGCCGGCGCTCATCTGGGCCGCACTCACGCTGGCGCTCTTGAACCTGCCGGTCGTCATCGTCACCACCGAGGAGGCGCTGCGCACCGTGTCGCGCGACCAGCGCGAGGCGTCGCTCGCGCTCGGTGCCACGCGCTGGCAGACGGTCCGCCACGTGCTCCTGCCCCAGGCGCTGCCCGGCATCCTGACCGGGGCCATCCTCGCCGTGGCGCGCGGCGCGGGCGAGGTGGCGCCCATCCTGTTCACGGGTGCCGCCTACTTCCTGCCCTACCTGCCCAAGTCCCCCACCGACCAATTCATGGAGCTCGGCTATCATGTGTTCGTGCTCGCCACGCAGTCGCCCGACGTCGACGCAACGCGGCCGCTGCTCTACGGCACGGTGCTGGTGTTGCTGGTGCTGACGTTCCTGTTGAACCTGACCGCCACCCTGCTGCGGGCGCGACTGCGCGACCGCCTGCTTGGAAGAGGCTGAGGTGCCCGTGGACACGACCGACGCCCGCCCGTTCCTCACGGCCCGCCCGCAGGTTCCGGAGCCCGCGCCGACCGCTGCCGGTACTGCGACCCCGACGCGGCTCGAGGCGCGCGACTTCCACCTCTACTACGGCGCGCACCATGCCTTGAACGGCGTCACGCTTGCGATTCCCAGCGGCTGCGTGACGGCGATCATCGGACCGTCCGGCTGTGGCAAGAGCACACTGTTGCGCTCGTTCAACCGCATGAATGACTTGATCCCCAGCGTGCGCACGAGCGGCGCGCTGGAGGTGTCGGGCGTCGACGTGAGTGCGCCGGGGACCGACGTCGTGGAGCTGCGCCGGCGCGTCGGCATGGTGTTCCAGCGTCCGAACCCGTTTCCCAAGTCGATCTTCGAGAACGCTGCGTTCGGGCTGCGCATGCTCGGCATGAACGACCGCGAACAGCTCGTGGCGCGCGTCGAACTCGGACTGCGCCGCGCGGCGCTGTGGGACGAGGTGCGGGACCGGCTCGACCGTTCGGCGCTGCAGCTCTCGGGGGGCCAACAACAAAGACTCTGCATCGCTCGCTGTCTTGCAGTGGAACCCGAAGTCATCCTCATGGACGAGCCCGCGTCGGCGCTCGATCCCACCGCCACCGTGCGCATCGAGGAACTCATCCTGGAGCTCAAGGGCCGCTATACCATCGTGGTGGTGACGCACAACATGCAGCAGGCCGCTCGCATCTCCGACTTCACCGCGTTCATGCTGCAGGGCGTGCTGGTGGAGCACGACGGTACGCGCAAGGTGTTCACGAGCCCGCGCGAGAAGCTCACCGAGGACTACATCACCGGGCGCTTCGGCTGAGCCGGCGCCATGCTCACACCCTTGCCCCGCCGCCGGAGCATCGCGGCCGTGACCCGGAGGACCTGTCATGCACAGACGCTTCGACCAGCAGATCGAGCAACTGAAGCAACAGCTGTTGCTCATGAGCGGCCGCACGGAGAGCATCATCCGCAAGGCGCTTGAAGCGCTCACGCGCCGCGACCCCTCCCTGTGCGAGGAGGTGTTTGCCGACGACAAGCTCATCGACCGCATGGAGATCGACATCGAGGAGGCGTGCATCCAGCTGCTGGCGCTGCAGCAGCCGCTGGCGAGCGACCTGCGGCTGATCACCGCGGCGCTCAAGATCTCCAACGACCTCGAGCGCGTCGGCGATCACGCGGTCAATATTGCGGGCTGTGCCAGGGCGCTGGTCGGCAAGGCGCCCGTGCCTCCGCTTGCCGATCTCCCGGTGCTGGCCGAGAAGTCCATCGCCATGCTGCGCGACGCGCTCGACGCATTCGTGCGCTTCGACGCGGAGGCCGCACGACGGCTGGTGCGCCGCGACGACGAGGTGGACGAGTTGAACCGCCAGATGTTCGCGGAGCTCATGCGCCGCATGATCGCGGATCCGCTGCAGGTCGAGCGCTCCATGACGCTGGTGCTGGTGGGCCGGAACCTCGAGCGCATCGCCGACCTGGCCACGAACGTAGCCGAGGCGGTGGTGTTCATCGCCGAGGCGCGCATCATCAAGCACCACGCCGACGAGGGGCTCGGAGAGTTCGGGCGGGCGTAGGGTCAGCGCGGCCGCGGCAGTCAGGCACGGGGCGCGGGCCCCGGCATGAGCACGGCCCGTCGCGGGCGCCGGATGCGCGGCCACGCGGCGACGAACCACGCAGCAAACGCCAGCGTTCCGAGCGTGGCGGCGAGCAAGTGCTCGAGCGTGGCATGCGCGGGATCCAGCGCCGGGCCGAATGCGCGAACCAGCGTGGCCAATGCGAGCGAAACGAGCGCCGTCCCGTTCAGCACCCGCACCTCGTCCGCCAGCGGGTGGCCACCGTGCGACACCACGACCCGTGTCGCGATCCCGAGTGTGAGCAGTGCGTAGCCGCCCACGAACGCGACGTGCCAGGCTTCGACGCGCTGCAACGGCAGCACGGCGGCGGCGGTGAAGCCGAGCGCCACGCACCAGCCGGCACTCCAGATCGCCCACGACAACCGGTCGCGCCGCCCGGGCAGCCGCCACAGCTTCCACGCCAGCTGCGTGCTGGCGAGGGCCGCGAGCGCGCGCAGCATCGCGGCCGGCGTGCCGAGCCCGGCGAACTCGAGGTTCACCGCCACCACCAGCAGCACGGCGATGGTCAGCGTGAACGCGCGGCGGCGCGGGCGGTCGCCGGCGCGCGCGATGCCGGCGATGGCGAGCGGATCCTTCATCATGGCGAACGTCGGCACGAGCAGCCCGCCCAGCCCCAGCACCAGCGCCGGCATCATGCCGAGCGAGACGCAGCGCACGCCGGCCCGTTCGGCGGACTCCGGCATCACGCCCAGCGCTGCCAGTGCTTGTACCACGCCGCCCGCCAGCCCGAGCGCCATGCCGGTGGCCACGAGCAGGAATTCTTCGGGCGGTGCGGCCGCTCCGGGCCGCACGCGGCGGGCGAGCGGGATCACCAGTGCGACGAGCGCGAGGATGTAGGCCCCGGCGGCCGCGGGCAGCTCCAGAGTGCGCAGCACCACAAACGCCGCGACCGCCCCGGCCACCAGAGCGAGTTCCGCGCGCGTGCAGCGCGGCCCGTGCGTGAACGCGGGCATGGCGGTGAGCAGGAAGCCGCAGATGAACGCCAGTTCGAAACCCTGCACCATGAGCGCGGCGTGCACGGGGCCGGGCCAGCCGAACCCGAGCGCGCGCGGCCACCCCGGCGTCAGGCTGGCCGCGTAGGCGAGCCACGGCAGCAGCCCGGCGAGCGCCGCGGCGATGCCGATGGGGAACAGCACGCGATAGGGCTCTATGGACCGCGCAGTGCCCGCGGGCGGTGCCGGCTTCGCGTCGTCCTTGTGGACCAACTCCATGTGAGCCTTTCGCGGCTCGCGCCGTGCGACCGCCACGCGGACTATTCCAGCGTCTTCGAAAAGCGTCGCGTCGCGAACGTGAAGAACGCGAGCGCGAACACCGCCAGCGCCAGCGCCTGTGGCCACAACTGGGTGAGCCCGTTCCCCTTCAAGACGATGCCGCGAATGATCTGCAGGTAGTAGGTGAGCGGCAGCAGCAGTCCGAACATGCGCGCCGCGACCGGCATGGCCTCGCGCGGGAACATGAACCCGGACAGCAGCACGTTCGGCAGCAGGAACAGGAATGCGGTCTGCGTCACCTGCGCCTGGTTGCGGCCGAGTGTCGAGATGAACAGCCCCAGTCCGAGATTGGCGACGATGAACAGGAACGTCGCCGCGTACAGCGCCGGCAAGGGCCCGCGCACAGGCACGTGGAAGATGAAGTGCCCGGCGATGAGCACCGTGGTCATCTGCACGTAGCCGACAAACACGTACGGCGTGATCTTGCCCAGCATGATCTCCCAGCGCGCCAGCGGGGTGACGATGAGCTGCTCGAGCGTACCGGTCTCGCGCTCGCGCACGATCGAGAGCGCGGTGATGACGATGAGGATGTTGGACAGGATCATGCCGATCAGCCCAGGCACGATGAAAATGGCGTTCTGCAGGGCCGGGTTGTAAAGCGGCCGCACGCGCACATCCACCGGCAGCCGGGTGGCGAGGTTCACCCCGGTACGTGCCGCGACCAGTGCGATGTTGGTGCGCTGGCCCACCATCTGCGCCGCGCCGATGGCGCTCTGCGACGCGGTCGGGTCGCTGGCGTCCACCAGCACCTGCACTGCGGCGGTGTTGCCGCGCTTCAGGCGCCGCGCGTAGTCGGGCGGCAGGATCACCGCAGAGCGCGCCTCGCCATCGTCCACTGCGGCCAGCGCGTCGGCGTACGAGTGCACCTCGCACTTGACCACGAAGTTGTCGGTGGCGATGAGCGATTGCACGAACGCGCGGCTCTGCTGCGTGCGGCTCTGGTCGAACACCACCGTCGGCAGGTGGCGCACGTCCGTGCGGATGGCGAAGCCGAAGATGAGTAACTGCATCACCGGCACCGCCAGCATGAGCCGCAGCGTCGCCGGGTCGCGACGCATCTGCACGAACTCCTTCTTCACCATGGCGTTCAGGCGCTCGAGATTCATGCGTCCTTCTCTTGCAGCGCCACGAAGATATCCTCGAGCGAGCCGCCGTGACCGAATTGTTCCTTCACCTCGGTCGGCGAACCCACCGCCACGAGGTGCCCGCGCGACAAGAATGCGAGCCGGTCGAAGCGCTCGGCCTCGTCCATGTAGTGCGTGGTCACGATCATGGTGACACCCTCTGCGGCGCGCTCGCGGATGATGGTCCAGAACAGCCGCCGCGCCGCCGGGTCCACGCCGGCCGTGGGTTCGTCCAGGAACACCACCTCGGGCGCGTGCATCATCGCGCACGCCAGCCCGAGCCGCTGTTTCTGGCCGCCCGACAGCACGCCGGACAACCGCCCGCCCATCTCCTCGAGCCGCATGGCGCGCTTGGCCCACGCCACGCGCTCGGCCAGCGCCGCGCCGAGGTTGTACACGCCGCCATAGAACGCCAGGTTCTCGTCCACGGTCAGATCGCGGTACAAGCCGAACGCCTGTGACATGTAGCCGATGCGTGACTTCACCCGGTCGGGCTCGCGCGCGACGTCAGCGCCGGCGACCCACGCGGTGCCCTCGTTCGGGCGCATGAGCCCGCACAGCATGCGGATGGTGGTGGTCTTGCCGGAACCGTTCGGGCCCAGGATGCCGAAGATCTCGCCGGCGTGGATGCTGAACGTGACGTGGTCGACCGCGGTCAGGGTGCCGAAGCGCTTGACGAGGCCGCGCAACTCGACGACGTTGTGAGGCTCTTTACCGGGCTCTTCGCTTTCGCTCATCGCGCGTGGAGCGGAGACTGCATCGCGTTCGCTCATCGCGCGCGGAGGGTCTTCATCCCGAGGGTCTTCGCGATCGCTCATCGCGCCGGCTGGATACGGGCGTCGGCGGGTAGACCGGCCTTGAGCGCGCCGCCGCTCCTGGCGAGCATCAGCTTGACCGCGAACACGAGGTTCGCCTGCTCCTCCTCGGTGAGCGCGGCGCGCGGTGTGAACTCGGCGCTACTGGCGATGCTCACCACGCGGCCGGCGAACGGCTGCTTCACGCCGATGGGCCGCACCTCGGCCGCGGCCCCCAACCGGAGCTTGGTGAGCAGGGGCGCGGCCACGTACACGCGCATCCACAGCGAGTCGGGATCGCCCAGGGTCAACACGGGCGCGGACGGCGGCACGAGTTCGCCCGCGTCGTAGTTGACGAGCAGCACCACGCCCGCGCGCGGCGCGGTGAGCACAAGTTCGTTGGCGCGACTGCGCGCGCCCGCGAGCTGCGCCAGCGCGGCGGTGGCGCCCTGCTTGGCGGCGGAGACGGTCAGTCGGCGAAAACCCTCTTCTTGCAGCCGGACCTGTTCCTCGGCACTGGCGGCGCGCGCCTGCGCCGCTTCGCGTGTCGCGCGCGCGCGGTCCAGCTCCGCGGGCGCGGTCACGCCGGACTTCGCCAGCTTTTCGGCACGGTCGTACGACAGCTGCGCCAGATCGAGGTCCGCCCGCGCGGCGCGCAGCGTCTCGCGCGCGATGATCAACTCCGACGGACGCGCGCCCTGCGCCAGGTCGCGCGCCTGCGACTGCGCGCGCTCGGCCTGCGCCGCCTGCGCTGCGAGCTCCGCGGCGATCTCACCGCGATCGAGCACCGCGAGCGTGTCCCCCGCGTGCACGGTGTCGCCCTCGGCCACCGTCAGCAGCACGAGCCGGCCGCCGATGAAGGAGCCGACGTCGATCTCGTCCATCTCGATGGTGCCGGAGCCGCGGATCAAGCCGCTGTCGCGCGTGCACGCGGCCAGCGACAGCGCGAGCAGCCACGGCGCCCAGCGGAGCACGCGCCGCGCGGGCGCGGGGTCCCCTCGCATCGTTACCGGCGCACGTCCGGCAGCAGCAGGTCGATGCGCCCGACCAGCGCCGCGCGCAGTGCGGAGGGATCGGCGAGCCCGGCCGCGCGCAACGATTCGGGCGGCCCCGCCCCGCGGAACACACTGCCCGCCACCACCTCGAGCCGGCCGTTCACGCGCACCACCCACGCGGCATCGGTGGCGCTGCCGTCGAGCGGTTCGCGCGTCACCACCGCGAGATAGCCCGCCGGCAATCCCGGCACACGCGCAGCCTGTATGGCGTCGAGCGCAAACGCGAACGGGCGCCGCAGGCGCGCGAACCGCTCCCGCGCCTGCTCGGCGTCGTGCCCATAGAGCGAGGGATCGAGGCTGAGCGTATTGACCACGGACTCTGGCCCGGGGCGCACGCCGTCGCCGGGATCGCTGGCACCAGCGAGCACCGGCACGCGCAGCCGTCCGGCATCGCGCGCGGCGTCGTTATCGGTCCGCGCCT
>JAYVCN010000168.1:0-5313 GCA_043749875.1 Candidatus Eiseniibacteriota bacterium
CGGCAAGGACTACATCCCGGTCCTGCCCACGCCGGGCCCGGTCGGCGCCGGCGAGGGCTACGAGATCATCCCGAGCGACAACCGCTATGGCTTCATCACCGGCAGCGAGGACCCCATCTCGGGGCTCGACTCGAACCGCGTCGTGCCCGAGCTCATGGTGGGCCGGCTCACGGTCAACTCGCCGGCCGATGCCAACACGGTGATCGGCAAGATCGTGGCGTACGAGGACCTGTCCACGCCCGACGCGTGGCGGCGGAACGTCTTGTTGAACGCCGACGATGCGTTCTCGGGCGAGACCACGTTTGGCGGCGGCGGCGCCAGCACCAGCGGCTACTGCCACCGCTCGTACGAGGAACTGTTCGTGGGGCTCGGCAACACGATGCGGTCGTACATCGTGAGCGACTCGGGTGTGATCGGCATGAACGTGGAGCTGTTCAACCTGCGCTCGTACCTGACCAACGAGAGCATCACGTTCGACCCGGCCAACGGCGACACGTGCCGCGTGGATCGCGCCACGACGCAATCCCATTGCCACGCCGGCGTCACGCCCATCCTGCTCGGCAAGTTGAACTCCGGCCAGCTGCTGTGGAACTACCAGGGCCACGCCAATGAGTTCGTGCTCACGCACGAGGACATGTTCGTGAACCAGGGCACCGCGAACGGCGACGAGCTGCGGCTGGCCAACGACGGCAAACCGTTCGTGTTCACGGCATTCTCGTGCCACGCCAACATGTTCGCGCACCCCGAGCACCAGCTGAACGCCGCGGTCGGGCCGTGCCTGGGCGAGGACTTGCTGGCGCTGCCGAACGGCCGCGGGGCGGTCGCGAGCTGGGCGTCGGTGTGCTTCGAGGTGGTGCCGCGTGATGATCACACGCACGTCAACGTCGAGCTCATCCGCTCCATGTTCGTGAATCCGCCGCGCGACGAGTTCCTCGGCGTCGACGACCGCGGCTCGCGCGTGGTGCTGGGCGAGGTCATCCTGTCGGCACTGTTCCGCTACATCGGTACGACGCAGAGCTACGCGCCCGAGCGCGGGCTGTCGGTGAGCTACACGCTGCTCGGCGACCCCGCTACGCGCCTGTCCATCGGCCACCCGTTCGATCTGGTCACCGCCAACGGCTTGCCCGTCACCTCCGGTACGGCGTTGCGCCTGCACACGCCGGGCGACACGCTGCGCATCGACGCCGACCTGGTGTCGAACGTGCGGCTCGACAGCCTGGCGCTGTTCGTCAACACCGGCTCCGGCGAGGTGCCGATCGCGAGCGCGGACTACGGGCTCACGCCGGCGTTCCCCGATACCGCCGCCGGCAGCCAGTTCGGCGGCCGGCACTTCCGGCTCGTCTACAAGACGCAGCCCGAGGCGCGTTCGGCGGATTACATCGTGATGGTCAAGGACAGGAATGGCCTCGTGCAGCGCACCGTCGTGCGCTTGCAGCTCTCCGGCCTGCTGCGATCGAATAACACCCCGATCAACGATGGCGACGAGGTCCCGCCGTCGGCGCAGCTGTCGCTGCTGCTGCTGTCGCCGCGCCCGATCGCGAATCCACAGACCGAGTTCACGCTCACGGTGAACGGCCAGCCGCAGGCGTTCACGGCCGCGCCGGCGCCGGGCGATGGCTCGAACCGCGAGTGGATCGTGAGCTGGTCGCATGCCGACTACCCGGTCGACAATTTCGTGGTGGCGCTGGCGGTGCAGAACGGCGGCACGGTGACGCGCCTGTTCCGCGTCACGGCCAACTCGGGCCGGCTGGCGGTACAGAACCTGATTCCGTTCCCGAACCCGTTCGACAACAGCGGGACGAACTTCTCGTTCACGCTGCTGGGCGGCGAGAATGCCGACGTCAAGGTGCACGTGTTCTCGCAGAGTGGCCGCAGCATCTACACCAACATCGTGCGCGGGCTCGATCCCGGCTACCATCAGCTGGCGTGGGACGGCCGCGACTCGGACGGTGATGAGCTGGGCAACGGCATCTACTTCTATCGCGTGAGCGTGACCACGACGAGCGGCGCCACGACGCAGCAGCTGGGCCGCCTGGTGAAGCTGCGCCGGCCGCGCCACACGCTGGAGCCGGTCGTTCCCTAGAGCTTCAGACAGATCCTCAGATCTTCGCCCGCTGCGGCGCGGGCGGCCGCCGGAGGTCCGCGTGAATTCATCACGATCGTCACCCGCTTCGCGGCTGCGACCGCTGTTGTTCGTGGCGCTGCTGGTGCTGTCGCGGCCCGGCACGGGTGCTGCCCGGGCGACCGCGGTGGTCCCGAATGCCGGGGTGCTGCGCGAGATCGCCATGGCGGAGGACCGCCGCGACTGGGCCGGCGGCGTGCTGGAGCGCGCGCTCAAACACGCTGACGCCAGCGTGCGCCTGCGCGCGATTCTCGCCACCGGCCGGCTGCAGGATTCGACGAGCGTGCCGGCGCTGTTGCCGCTGCTCGCCGATCGTCTGCCGGCCGTGCGGCAGGAGGCGGCGTTCGCGCTCGGCCAGATCGGGCACCGCTCGGCGCGCGTAGCGCTCGAGCAGGCACTCGGCGACGGCGACGACGATGTGCGCGCGAATGCCGTCGAAGCCCTGGGGAAGCTGGGCGACCCCGCCGCCACGCCGCGCCTCGGGCAGATGTTGCGCCAGGGCACACTGCAACAGCGCATGCGGGCGTGCGAGTCGCTGTGGCGCCTGGCCGACACCAGTGCCGCTGGCGCGCTCATCGCGGCGCTGTCCGAGCGCGACCCGGGCGTGCGCTGGCGCGTGGCATACGCGCTGGAGAAACTGGCGCTGCCCGCGCGCATCGTGCCCGCGGTGGCGCCGCTGCTGTCCGATGCCGATGCGCTCGTGCGCGCGCATGCGGCCCGCACGCTCGGGCGCGAGAAGTCGCCGCTCGCCACGACCGCACTGCTCGCCGCGCTCAACGACGACGATGCCGCGGTGACCGTGAACGTGCTGCGCGCGCTGCAACTGGTGGCGGATGGCTCGCACGCGGGCACCGGCCAGCGCATCGCGCAGCTCCTGCGGCATCGCGACCCGTACGTGCGCGTGACCGCGGCCAGCGCACTGGCCGACAGCTTCGCCTGGGTCGGCAGCGGTGCGGATACGACCGCGCTCCGCGACGCGCTGCGGCTCGGCATGCAGGATTCCGACTACGCCACGCGCGGCGCCTGCGGGCGCGCGCTCATCACGCGCTTGAAGCTCGCGGGCCTCGACCTGGCCCGACCGCTGTTCGCCGACACGTCGGCGTACACGCGCGTGGCGGTGCTGGAGGGGTTGCGCCAGATGCGGCCGGAGGACCTGTTGCAGACGCCGCCACGCGTGGTGAACGCATTGCGCGCCGCGTTCTTCAACGGCGGGCACCTGCTCGTACGCATGACCGCCGCCGACGTGACGGGCTCGCTCATGGGCCGCGAGCTGCACGCGGGCCGAGCACACGACAAGGAGCTGGCCAGGATGCTCGAGCCGCTGCGCGCGGGCGTGAACGACCCCAACATGCTCATCTCGGCGGCGTCCTCCGGCGCGCTCGCCGACGCCGGCGACACGGCCAGCGTGCCGCTGCTGGCGCACGCCTACGCCACGCGCGGCCACGATGCCGACGCCGACGCGCGCATCGGCATCCGCGACGCGCTGCGCTCGCTCGCCGGCCGCGCGTTCGCCGACAGCATCGAGCGCGCGCATCCGGCGCCCGCGCCGCCCGTGAGCTACGACGATGCGTTTTTCGCCAGGCCCTCCCTGCGCCGGGCCATCCTGCACACGTCGGCGGGCGACATGGAATGGGCGTTCTTCACCGACGCTGCGCCGCAGACGGTGAAGAACTTCGTGAGCTTGGCGCAACGCGGCTACTTCGACAGCCTGCGCGTGCACCGCGTCGTGCCCGACTTCGTGATCCAGGACGGCGACCCGACCGGCACCGGCTCGGGCGGGCCCGGCTACACCATCCGCTGCGAGTACAACCAGCTGCGCTACGACACGGGCATGGTGGGGATGGCGCTGTCGGGCAAGGACACCGGCGGCAGCCAGTGGTTCGTCACCTTGTCGCCGCAGCCCCACCTGAACGGGCGCTACACCATCTTCGCGCACGTCACGCGCGGACTCGACGTGGCCAGGCGCATCACCCAGGGCGCGACGGTGTATCGCGTCGAGGTGCTGCCTTGACGGCTGCTCGCAGCGGACGCGACCGCGCGTCTGCGGCGAGCGCGACGCGGCAGGGGCAGACGACGGCTGCGCCGCGCGCGCCGGGGCGGCCGGGGCCAGCGACGAAAGCTCGTTCCGCGCTGACTCGCACGCTGCCGCTGATGTCGCGCGGCCCGTACCTCGCGGCGGTGTGCGTGGCCGCGGCGTGCGCGCTGGCCGCGGTCACCTACGCGCTGTTCGACACCGACATCTGGCAGCACCTGTTGGTGGGCAAGGTGATCTGGCAGACGCACAGCATCCCGAGCACGCAGCTGTGGACCTGGCCCACGCACGGCGCGCCCGACGTGCTGCCGTCGTGGTTGTTTCGAGCCGTGCTGTGGCCGTTCTGGCAACTGGGTGGCGTGCACGGCTTGTTCGCATGGCGCTGGCTGACGACGCTGGCGGCATTCGGCTTGATGCTCGCGGCCGCGCGACGCATGGGTGCGACCGGCGTCGCGCCGCTGCTGATGCTGGTGTGGAGCGCGCTGTTCTGGCGCCAGCGTTCGCAGGTGCGCCCCGAGACGTTCGCGGGCATCCTGCTTGCAGCAGAGGTGCTCTTGCTCGAGACGCGGCGACAACTCGCGATCCGCGGACACGCCAGCACCACCGGGCCGGAGGCCCGGGCCCCTGCCCTCTCAGACCACCGGGTGTGGGGACTGGTGCCCATCGCACTGCTGTGGGCGAACGCACACATCTCCTACTACCTGGGCTTCATCCTCGCCGGCGCCTACCTGCTCGACGATATTGTGAAGCGCCGGCATGGCCGCCGCCCCGGCGTGCTGGCGCTGGCCATGGCGGCTGCGGCGCTCGCGAGCCTGGCCAATCCGTTCGGCTGGCGCACGCTGGTGCAGCCGCTCGACTACTTCACCGTCTGGCGGCACGAGCCCGTGTACCAGACGATCGGCGAGCTGGCGCCGATTTATTGGGACGTGCACGTTCGCGATGGGCTCATCGCGTGGCTCGTGCTCGTTGTGGGGGCGGCAGTCGTGCGCTGGCGGCAGCGCGGCTTCGATGCGGCGCAGTGCGTGCTGCTGGCCGTGTGCCTGCCGCAGGCGCTCACCACCCAGCGCTTCCTCGGCTACGCCGCACTCGCGCTGGCACCGTTCGCCGCGCGCGACGTGGCCTCGCTGCTGTCGCGCTGGTCGTGGCCGCTCGCACTCCA
>JAYVCN010000169.1:0-4181 GCA_043749875.1 Candidatus Eiseniibacteriota bacterium
GCTACTGCCCTGCGCCACCGTACCGAAGTCCAGCGTCGCGGAACTGCTGAGGCCCGACGAATCGAGGGACGCGACCGCGTGGGCCAGCACGCGGCCCGAGAGCAGTACTGCCTTGGCCGTGGTGTCGAGGTCGTTCGAGTTCACCATCAGCGTCCCGGTCTTCACCCCCACCGAGGCGGTGGACATGCCGAGCGTGTGCAGGTTCGGCACGGCGGCGGCGGTGTTCGTGAACGGGCCCGCGGGCGCGGTGAAGCCGGCGGGTGCGGCGAGCGAATACTGGAGCGTCGCCGCAGGCGATGCGGGCAGGTTGTCCACGCTCAAGCCCTGCGTCGCGGTGGCGCCCAGGATCACGTCACCGAACGTCAACTCGCTCGCGGTGGCGAGCTTCGCCGGCAGCTGCAGCGTGGTGAGGACGGGAAGATGATCCGACGACAGGCGCAGTGCCGTGGCCACGGCCAGCCCGACCGCGAAGTTGAAGCCGCCGCCGTCGATGGACTGGTTGTAGTGCTGGCCGTCGTTGCCGTAAGGACCGTAGCCATTCGGGAGCCCGCCCGGCACCAGATCCAGACCGGCGCCGTCGTTCATCGAGTACGAGCCGAGCAGCATGTCGAAGCGGTCATCCATGCCGCCGAAGCTCCCGATGCAGGTGGCCTCAGCGCACGGCGACTGCGTGTGGTAGGGCGCGTAGGCCGGATTGTTCCAGATGCCCGGCAGGCTGAGATTGTCTTTGAGGCGGCCGTTGTTGTTGGCCTGAGACTCGGTGAGCCGCGTGTAGCCCGTCTCGAACGAGCCGTAGAAGTTCGTGTCGCCGCACATGAGCAGGTTCGTGCCCGCCAGCGCCGTGTTGAGCGCGGTGCGCAGGTTCCTGCATTCCGTCGTGCGCGTGGCCGAATCGCTGGGCGGCGAGAAGACACCATCGCCACTGCCCGCCTTGAAATGGATGGAATAGATGCGGAACGACGCGGCGTTGGCGAGGTAGCCAGTGGGGCGGATGAGCGCGACCAGAACCTGTCGCGGGCCGCCCGTGCCGATGGCGTTCAGGTTGCTGTGCGCCACCTTGAGCGAGTCGTAGTAGAGCGCGCTCTGCGTCGCGGTCAGGTACGTCGTGCTGCCGCCGATCCAGCGCTTGTTGGGCAGGGTGGCACGCAACAGGTTGGCGAACGAGTCCGCCGCCTGTGAGGTGAGCAACTCCTGCACGACCATGACGTCGGGATCGAGCCCGGGCAGAACCTGCAGCATGTACGTCCGCCGCTGCGGCACCGCCGCGTCGTCGTAGCCGAGCAGGTTCCAGGTCGCGATGCGCAGCGCGTGCGCGGGCGTTGCGTGCAGGGCGGACAACGCGACGACCAACCCCAACAAAATACGTCGGCCGGCGCGCAACAGGCGGTGGACTCGATTCATGGTGGCTTGCGGGCGCTCCAGGAGGCTTCGGAGAATCGACCGGGCGACCCGCGTGTGGGCCGCCCGGCCGGTGGAACCGTCAGCGCACGATGGCGAGTCGAACCGCGTGCGGCGTGACGCCGTGCGCGCTCAAGCGCGCGAAGTACAGGCCGGCTCCCAGCGCCGAACCGTTGTCCGCGCGGCCATCCCAGCGCACGCTGTAGCGGCCCGGTTCGAGCCCGGAGTGCAGCAGCGACGCCACGCGACGACCCGCGGCGTCGAACACGTCGAGGCGCGTGTCGCCGCCCTGTGCCAGCTCGAAGTTCAGCACGCTCTCGCTGGCGAGCGGGTTCGGCACCGGCGCGCGCAGCACGGTAGCCGTCGGACGCTGAGGACCGACGCCGGTGGTGCCGCCACCCGTGCGCTGTGCAGAAAGTGCCACGCTGAGTGCGCTGGAACCAAGCGCACCCGGCAGCGCTTCGTCACCACTCGCGAACGTGAGCGTGGCGGTGTAGACCGAGTCCGCGGTCGCGCCGCTGTCGTGGAACGCCACCGTGAACGTTGCGCCCGTGCCCGCGAGCAACTGCGGCGTGGTGCCGGCCACCGAGAAGAGTCCATCGCCGCCCGTGATCACGGCGCTGGTCACGTTGAGCCGCGCCTGTAGCGCGTCGTAGGCGCGGTTGTGGACGCGCACGTCGAGCGGCGTGAATGCTCCGGCCGCATGCGCGCCGAAGTCGAGCGTCGAGGAGCTCAGCGCGGCGAGCGAATCGAGCGACGCCGACGCGTGGCGCAGCACCGTGCCCGACAGCGTGATGTTCACGTTCGGGTTGTCCATGGAGTTGCTCGCGAGCAGCAAGGAGCCCGAGTTGGCGCCCGGTGCGGACGTGTCGAGTGCGATGGCGTCGTTGTTGGTCACGCCCGGGGCCGCGCTGTGCGTGCCCCCCGGCGCGGTGAAGCCGGCCGGCGCGGTATAGAGGTAGTTGAGCGGCTCGCCGGGCACGGTCGCCAGATTGGTGACGGCGAGCGACGTGCTGGCGGTGGCGCCGAGGATGACCGTGCCGAACGCGATCGGCGCCGAACTGACCGAGCCGAGCGCGGGCAAGCGCAGATCGACGCGCACGGGAAGGTGGTCGCTCACGCTGTGCAACGCCGTGGCGTAGGCCGCGCCCTCGGGAATCGTGGGCGGGTCCTGGATGCTGTTGTTGTGGTGCAGGCCATCGTTGCCCACGGAGATGTAGGAGCCGGAGACCAACTCGAGGCCCGCGCCATCGTTGAACGGGTTCGTGGGCAGGATGAGGTCGAAGCGGTCGTCCAGCCCGCCCGTGGAGGCGCCGCTCGCGCAGCCGACATCGCCGGTCTTGCACGGGGACTGCGTCCACGCGGGCTGCATGCTGGTGTTGTCCTGCCAGAACACGTTCTGCAGTCCGAGCGGGTCATACACCTGACCGATGTTGTTGGTCTGCGACTCGATCAGCTTCTGCATGCCGGGTTCGAGGCCGGTGTAGAAGTTGAAGTCGCCGGTGAGCAGCGCGTGCGTGCCCGGGGGCAACGAGTTCAGGGAGTCGCGCAGCCCCGTGCACTCGGCGAGCCGCTGCGCCTCGAAGCCCTGCGACGCCTTCAAGTGCATGGAGTAGACGCGGAACTCGGCGGCGTCGGAGCTGTAGCCCACCGGCTTCAACCGGTAGACGTGCACGAAGCGCAAGAGGTTCGCGGGGTTCGGGTAGAACGCCCACTGACCCAGGAACTGCACCTTCGCGGTCTTGTAGTAGATCTCGGAGTCGGTGTCGTGGCCGTCGATGAACGCCGGCGCGGACCACTGGCCCGGTTCGAGGGTGTTCAAGTTGTTCAGGAACTGGGTGCAGCCCGCCGCGGTGGTCATCTCCTCGGTGCTCACCACGTCAGCGGAGAGCGGCGCGAGCACCGTGCGGAAGGACGGGTCACGCGTCGCGCCAGTCGCACCCGGGTAGTTGAGGATGTTCCAGGCGACGACTCGCAGCGCATGCGCGGGGGCGACCAGTGTAAGCAGGATCAGCATCGCGGACAGCAGGCGCAGAGCCGGCGTCCGGTATGGCTCGGGGGCCATGGGGACTCCTCAGCAAGGGTGAACGAGCCGAACGGCAGGCGCGAACGCTCGCGTCGCCTGGCGGTGATCGAAAAGAAGGGGTTCTTGCCGGGGCGAAGTGTAGCGCGCCGGGGTGTGGGTTCGCCAACCCAATTGCCGCCCGAAACGCAGCCCGAGCGGGTGGAGCTCCCTGTCGCGCAGCCCCCCGCGGTGGCAGAGGACCGCTCAAGCGGCGCCGGGCGCGCTCCGATACCGGGTGCGTGATCCTGCCCCTCGAACGTACCCGTCCCCCGGACATCGTCCCGCTCACGGACGTGCTCGCGGCGTTCTCGTTTGCGCTGGACCTCACCGAGGGTCAGCCCATGGGGCACTCGCTGCGCGCCAACCTCATCAGCATGGAACTGGCCGCCCGGTTGGACCTGCCGCTCTCCGTCCGCCGCGACCTCTATTCCGCCGCCCTGCTCAAGGACGCCGGCTGCTCCAGCAATGCTGCCGCCGTGTTCGACATGTTCGGCGGCGACGACATCGCCGCCAAGCGCGCGCGCATGGTCACGAACTGGTCCAACGATCTGCAGGCCGCGTTGTATGCGTTGGAACACGCCGCGCCCGGGGCGTCGTGGTTCGAGCGCGCCAAACGGGTGGCGACGCTGGCCAAGCTGGGTCCGCGCTCGGCCGCGCGGCTGGTCCAGGTGCGCTGCGACCGCGGCGCCGAGATCGTGACGCAGCTCGGCTTCGGGCC
>JAYVCN010000170.1:0-6491 GCA_043749875.1 Candidatus Eiseniibacteriota bacterium
CCTGCTCGCGCCCGGGAGCACGATGTTGGCACCGTTCGCCTGATCGAGCGACCCACCACCCACGGGAACCGCAGGTGCTGTGCCGGGCGGCAGTGCGCCATTCAGCGGCGGCACGACACCGGTGCCATAGGCCGAGACCTCGACGAAGCTGTGCGGCTCGCCGCCCTCATTTTCGACGCGGATCATACGTCCCGCCTCAAGGTGCCCGTCGAAGTGGAAGTTCCACGCGCGGTGCCCGCCGTCCTGCGGGTTCAACTTGGCGAGGAACTCCTGGAACGTGACGTCGCCGTCGCCGACGCAGCTCGCTTGGGGCGGGAACGTATGCGAGTCGCACTCGTCGTTGATGCGGACCTCGCCGTCATCCGACGAAGCGACCGCGGCGAACAGGGATACGGCGGCGCCGAGGACGAGGAGCAACAGGATGTTGTACTTGCGCATGGTGGTTACCTCGCGAGGGTGGCAATCGGGACAGTTGGGCGCTCGGTGTCAGCGCGGCACGGGGCGGCGGCGGCGACGGGAGCGGACCGGAGCACGCCGCAGCTGCGGAACTCGTAGACCGAGCGAACGACAGAATAGGCACGACGACGGCTCGTTTGCCAGTTCAATTCGCATGTTTAGCGGTGCCAAACTCATCGGCCCCCGTGGTCCGCATGGGGTGAGGATGCGCAACCAATCGCACCCTCGCCGCCGCTACCTCGTCACCTGCCGCGCCTCCGTGCCGTCCGCCCTCATCACCCAGATCTCGAGCGCCCCAGTCTGCGTGCTCTGGAATGCGATGTGGTCGCGGTCGAGCCACGACGGGGTCTCGTCGAGCCACAGCTTGGGGTGCGTGCGCAGCTTCTTCACGACGCCGCTCGCCACGTCGACGACGCACACGTACCCATCGCTCTTCGCCGGGTCCTCGCGCACGTAGGTGCCGGCCTGGAACGCGATCGTCTTGCCATCCGGCGACCATGCGGGCCACTGCGGGCGGCCTTCGCTCGCCGCCAGCCGCACCAGCTCGCGCGGCTTCGCGACCGTGTCCGGGTTCACGAGCCAGATATGAAGTGCGTCGGTCGAGTCGTGATGCGTCACGGCCACCATTCGGTCGTCGGGCGACCACGCCAGGTTGAAGTAACCAGCGCTGCTGTGGGTCACGGCGCGCGCATGCGAGCCGTTCACGTCGGCCACCCAGATCTGATTGCGCCTCCACGAACCCACCGTGTACGCCGCGCGCCGGCCGCTGTGCGACAGCTTGATCTCCTTGGCCACGCAACTCAGCAGCGTGCGAGTGCAACTGCCGTCGATTGCAACGGTCTTGAGGTCGGTAGTATCCCCGTGGCTCACCGTGTATGCGATCCGCTTGCCGCCGTCGGTCCACGCCGGGACCCCTTCCGCTTCGGCCGAGTACGTGAGCCGGCGGCACAGGCCGGTCGCCACGTCGGCGAGGTACAGCTCCTGCTGTCCGCTGTCTCGTTCGGAGCAGAACACGAGCTGCTTCCCGTCCGGCGAGGCGTCGGGCAGCGAGGCGAGGCGCGCCAGAGGGGCGGCCTGTTGCGGCGCGGCGGGTGCCGCTGCGGCGGCGGCCAGGCACAAGAGCAGGACGGACAGGCGTTCCAGGAGTGACTCCTTAGAGAACGGCGGCTATCGCGCCGGCGCGCGCGACTGTGTCAACGCGCCATACAGTGCCAGCGCGTGGTCACGGCCCCAGCGTCACCGTCTCCATGGCCGCAGCGCCGATGCGGTCCCAATTCAAGAGAAACGGCACGTAGCGATGATCGGCCCAGGGCCGGCGCAGGTCGCGCTCGCCGGCCGGTGTGAACGCAGCGCTGTTGTAGGGCGGTAGCACGCCATAAGAAACGTCGCGCTGCGCCAGGTCCACCACATGCCGGAACGCGGGCCCGTGCACCACCTCGATGCTCCATGGCAGCCGCGATGGCCCCACGCACGGCGTGGCGTTGTCACCGTCCTCCGGCATCAGCGGCGGCTCCCAGCGCGAGCGCGGGTCGAGCGCCGAGAGCGGATGTTTGAACCGCGCCTGGTGCGCGCGGCCGTAGGTCCACGTCTTCATGTCAGGACCGAGCTTCGCCGTGAGCGTGTCGAGCGCCACCGCCAGTGCCGCGCATGCCGCCTCGGCCGGCGTCTCCAGCTCGGTGGCCGAGCCGGGCTTCCGCAACACCTCGGGCGCGCGGCTCATGAGTGCCGCCAGCGACAGGCCGGGAAAGCCCTCCACGTGCGACCGCCGCTGGAACGCACCGAGCCATGCGCGATAGAGCGTCGGCGCGATCCGCCCGCGCCGAGCATAGAAGTCCCATTCGTGCAGCGCGTGCACCGCGTTCTTGGCGCGCGGTGGGATCACATCGTAGAGCGTGTCGGCGCACTCGAGCAGATGGCGCACGTTGCGTTCGGCGGCGGCCGAATAGGTGTCGTTCTGCACACTCTCCGCGTCCGCCAGCGTGATGCTGTTGTCGCCGGCCAGCCGCTGAGCCATGCGCCGCGCGCGGTCGTGCGGCCAGTCGTAACGCGGCAACGCCCACGGGTAGGCCGCACCCACCGGGCGATTGTTCGCGTTCACGGCGTAGCCGGCCGCGGGCACGCGCCAGTGCGGCATCTGCTCGGCCGGCACGAACCCGGTCCATTCATATTGGCCGTTGCTCGGGATGGGCCCGGGCCCGGGCTCGTGCGCGCGCACGGGCAGGAGCCCGACGCTCTGGAAGCGCGTGTCGCCGGTCACGTCGGCCGCCACGATGTTCAAACACGGCGTCACCAGCGTGGCCGTGCGTTCGCACACCTCGGCCGCAGTCGCCGAGCGCTCGAGGCCCACGATGCGCCTGAGCGTGATACGCGCGTCCTCGAGCGCGGTCCAGCGCGCGGCGAGTGCCAAGTGCTTGCCCTTGTCCCACACCAGCACCGGGCCATGCGGCGTGTAATGGCGCGCGTTCACGAATGGCGGCACCGGGAAAGAGAAGCCGAACAGCTTGTAGTGGAGGTCGAATGGCTTCGTGACCACCGGCGCCCAGTCGGCGCGGCCGTCGGGGAAGTGGCGGCGCACGCGCTGGCCGTCGTCCGACAGCGTATCGGCGTAGACGTCGATGACGTCAGCCGAGAGCGCCGTGACGCCCCATGCGGCGGTCGGATTGCGTCCGCTCACGATCAGCGGCAACCCGGGCACCTCGGCGCCGATGGCGTCGACGATGCCCGGCACGCACACGTGCAGCACGTGGAATGCGCCGGGTGTGGAGAGCCCCAGATGGGGGTCGTTCGCGAGCACCGGCTTGCCGCTCGCCGAACGCTTACCGCCCACCACGAACTCGTTGCTGGCGCGGTTCGCGCCGTCGGCGTCATGCGGCGGGAACGCGGTCAGCAGCTTCTCGCTGGCGGCGAGCAGCGCGGGGGAGAAGGCGGGGCGGAGGTTTGACTGGGTGTGGGAGCCCGTCGCCGGCCTCGGGGACTGCGCCCACATGCGGGCCGCGGCGCTGTCGGGCACGGTGTCGTAGATCCAGCGGTCCTCGTAGCGACGGTGGTTCACGAGCCAGGCGGATCCGCTGTCGGCCACGGCCTTCGCCTCGCCCAGTTCGGCCAGGTCGAGGTCCAGCGTGACGCCGAAGCCGAGCACGACCGCCACGCAGTCCTCGGCCGTCCAGTCGCGTGGTTTCTCGTTCAGTCGCACCAGTTCAGCAGGCCACGCGCGCTGACCGCTGCGGCAGTCGTTCATATAAGAGTTGACGCCGGCCGCGTAGCGTTCGAGTTGGCTCCGCACCGCCGCGTCGGCCTGGTCGCGCTGCCAGATGGCGTGCGCCCGTTCGCGGAGCCGGAACAACTGGGCGCCGCCATCGGCCTGGAGCGCGGCGTTGCCGAGCCAGCGGTGAAGCTGGCCGTCGATCCCCTGGCGCGTGTACACCATCTGCCACAGCCGGTCGCGCGCACTCACCCAGCCCCACGCGAAGTACAGGTCGTCGAGGCTCGCGGCGCGCAGATGCGGGATGCCCCAGCGGTCGGTCACCACGCTCACGGGCGCGTGCAGGCTTGGCGCCTTCACGCGCGAATCCTGGGGAGCGCTCGCGAGCGGACGAGCGAACGCGAGCACCAGCACGGCGAACAGCACGGCACGGGACGGGCGTGACATGGGCGGCAAGATAGCACCGGCCGGCTGGATTGCTGAACTCCGGACACCGCGCTGCGGCCGCGCCATCGGGCTTGCGGTTCGCCGCGCGCAGGGACTAGCGTGGCCAGCATGTCCGACCACGCGATCCTCGCCTTCGACCTCGGCGGTACCGACCTCAAGGTCGCCCGCATCACCGGCAATGGTGCGGTGCACGGTTTCACCAAGCTGCCGTCGAATGCCGTTCATGGCGAGGCGGCGTTGTTCGCAGCCATCACCAGCGCCGCGGGCAGCATGGGCGACACGTCCAACTTCGCCATCGCCGGCTTCGGCTCGCCGGGTGTGCTGCACCCCGACAGCGGCATCATCGTGGACATGACGCCCAACCTGCGCCTGCCCGCCGACTACCCCATGCGCACGCGGCTCGAAGCGCTGCTCGGCAAGCGCGTGGTGATCGACAACGACGCCAACTGCGCCGCCCTCGCCGAGCACACGGCCGGCGCCGCGCGCGGTGCACGCGTGTCGCTGACGGTCACGGTCGGCACGGGTGTGGGCTGCGGCATCGTGGTGGACGGGCGCGTGCTGCGCGGCTCGTTCGGCGGCGCGGGCGAGATCGGCCACATGCCGCTCGGCAGCGATGGCCCGCGTTGCCGCTGCGGCGTGGCGGGCTGCGCCGAGCCCATGGCGAGTGGCTCCGGGTTGGTGGCGCGCGCACAGGAGGCCGGGCTCGACGTGACCACCGCGCGCGAGGTGTTCGAATCGACGGACTCGCGCGCCGCGCTGGTGATCGAATACATGGTGGACCACCTCGCGCGCATGCTCGGCGCCGCCACCGCGCTCCTGAATCCCGACGTCATCGTGGTGGGCGGCGGTGTGGCGCAGGCGGGCGAGCAGTTACTGGCGCCGCTGCGCGAGCGCTGCGAGCGCTACATGCTGGGCTCGCACCGGAAGACCTTGCGCATCGTGCCGGCCGTTCTCGGCGAGCAAGCTGGCGTAATTGGCGCGGGCCTCGGCGCGTGGCAGGCGCATGGGGATGGCGGAGCGGGGTAGGCGGGTTCGAGGTGCGGGGAATCGCGAAGGGAGGTATTCCGTGAAGTTTCGCCGGCTCGATATCGTAGTTCTCGAGCGTGATTTGCCCGCTAACGGCTTGAAGAAGGGAGACCTCGGGGCTGTGGTCGAGGTGTACGAACCCGACGGGCTGGAGGTCGAGTTCGTTACCGCCTTGGGCAGGACAGAGGCTCTCGTCACGCTCACTGCCCCCGACGTTCGACCCGTGGTCGAGAACGACCTCATGGCGGTCCGGCCGTACCGTCGATCGGCCTGAGCGAGGCAGCCGACCCTCAGCCCCCGATGGTCACCAGCGGTTCGCTCTGCGCCGCACCGACCGGCTCCGCGAGCAGCGTGGTCGATGTGGTACCCACCACCTTCACGCGTCGCAGCGTCCCGGGCGCGGAGCCGTCGTCGGACCATACGACAGTCTTGAACTCGCGGCTCTTGCCGTAGAGCTGCACCGGGTGACCACCGTTCTTGCCACGCGTGGAGATACCGTCCACGAGCACTTCGATCTCGCGCCCGAGGTAGCCATCGTGGATCTCGCCCGAGATCTGCTGCTGTTGTTCGAGCAGCGCCGATAGCCGTCGGCCCTTCTCGGCATCGTCCGTAGTCTCCGCAATCTGGAATGACTTCGTGTCGGGCCGCGCCGAGTACTTGAACAGGAACGCGCTGTCGAAGCGCGTCTGGCGCATGAACTCGGACGTCGCCTGGAAGTCCCCCTCGGTCTCGCCCGGGAAGCCGACGATGATGTCGGTGGTCACGGCCACGCCGGGGATGCGGTCGCGGATCATGTCCAGCACGCGCTGGTAGTGTTCGAGCGTGTAGCTGCGTTGCATCGCTGCCAGCACGCGGTCGGATCCAGACTGGAGCGGCAGGTGTACGTGCGGCATGACTTTCTCGCAATCGACCATGGCGGCAATCACGCGCTCGCTCATGTCGGCCGGATGCGGGGACGTGTAGCGAACGCGCAGCACGCCCGGCACGGCCGCGGCCGCCCGCAGCAGGTCCGCGAAATCATGCGTGCCGTCGTGGTACGAGTTGACGGTCTGGCCGAGGAACACGATCTCCGGGAAACCCTGCGCGGCGGCCCGCTCCACCTGCCCGAGCAGCTGCGCCAACGGCAGGCTGCGCTCGCGGCCGCGCGTGTAGGGGACGACGCAGTACGTGCAGAACTTGTCGCAGCCGCGCTGGACCGTGACCCAGGCGCGCACGCCGGGCTCGCGCTTGGGCTCGAGGTCGCCGTAGGTCTCGTCGCGATCCAGACGCACCTCGGCCACTGGAGCGCTGGCGGCGCGACGCAGCAGCTCGGGAAGATTCCGGTAGCCGTCGGGGCCCACCACCAGATCGAGCACGCGCT
>JAYVCN010000171.1:0-2978 GCA_043749875.1 Candidatus Eiseniibacteriota bacterium
CCGTGGCCGACCCCGCATGAACTCGAGACGACCGGGACGCCGCCGTGGCGAAACCCGTGGGCAGTGGGCGTGTTCATCGCAGTGCTGTTCGGCATCGGCTGGCTGGTCGGGCACTCGCAATCGCCCGACAACGACGTGCACGCCACGCCGATCTCGCGCCTGTTGCGTTCGGTCGGCCTCGGCGGCGCGCGCTTCAGCGTCGGCGTGGACAGCGACCCGCCGGGAGCTTGGATCAGCGTGGATGGCAAGGACATCTCGCGTCGCACGCCAGCAACGCTCGAACTCATCCCCGGCGAGCACGTCGTCACGCTGTCGATGCCGGACCTCGGCAACGTCAAGGTGCCGGTGAAGGGCGCGCAGGGCCAGAAGGTGAAGGTGAACGAGGCGCTACACGGTTCGCTCGACGTTGCGGCGTTGGATTCGTCGCTGCCCGTCAAGATGTCGCTCGATGGTGAGCCGCAGGGCTTCCTGCCGGTGCACGTGGCCAAGCTGCCGCCGGGACTGCACGAGGTGCAGTTCAGCGGGCCGAACATGCAGCCATGGGGCCAGAACGTCAGCATCGGCATCCGCCAGACCACGCAGGTGACCGCCCGGCCGATGACGTCGCCGGCCACGGGCGTGGTGCAGGTGCAGGCCTCGAACAACGACGACAACGGCACCGCACCGCTCGCGGGTGCCAGCGTGTTCGTGGACGGTGAGCTGCGCGGCACGACGCCGCTCTCGCTCGAGCTGCCGCGCGGGCCGCACAGCCTGCGCGTCACGTTCAGGAGCGAGACCGCGCCAGTGCAGGTGATCGACCTGCCGGGTGGCAACCAGCGCTTCGCGGCGTTCCAGTTCGGGCTCGACAGCGACCTGCCGCCGCTCAAGCTGCAGGGCAATTACGGCTACCTGCCCGCGCGCAAGGGCACCAGCGTGTCGGCGTCGCTCGACGGACTCGACGTGAAGGACGTGCGCGAGGCGTGGCTGCACGTGCGCACCCCGGATGGGCTGTGGCGCCGCTACGACATGACCGTGGTCCCGGGGCCGCGCGGCGCGCTGCTCACGGTCCCCTTCCCGGTCGAGATGTTCGACGCGCAGGGCCGCGCGAGTTGGTACCTGAGCGCGGCCACCGGCCAGGGCGACGAGTTCTTCACCGAGATCCAGCGCTCGGCACACTGAAGCGCGGACAGTTCCAGACGCGGCGCTGTCCACGCCATGGCCGCAGCCGTCGCCGGCGTGAGCGGCAGCCACGCGCAAAGCTGCGCGCAGCGCAGCCGTGGCGCCTCCGTAAAGGTCCCCGACGCGGGCACGCGATTCGCAGGGTCGGCCGCCCATGGGAGCGAGGAGCGCGATCGCGCTGGCAGTGGCGCTGTGGTGCGGGCTCGCGCGCGGGGCGGGTGCTGGGGCCGGGATGGCGCTGGCGTGCGCGCTGGCCGGACTGCTGCTGGCCTGTGCGCCGATGCGCGGCCGGCCGGGCCGGGCCGCGTGGACGCTGCCGCTGGCGTTTGCGTTGCTCGGCGTGGGCCGCGGTGGCGCGTGCGCCGCGCGCGTTCACGCCGGACTCGCACGCCTGCCCGCGACGCCGGCGATGGTGCGGCTGCTCGCCATCGTCGCCGAACCGCCGCGCCGCGAGGGCGACGCGCCCGCAGCGGTGCTCAGCGTGCTCGCTGCGAACCCGGCGCTGCCACGTGGCGTGCGCGTGCGGGTGCACCTGCCGGCATCTGCACCTGCGGAGTGGCTCGACACGCTCGAAGTGCTGGCGCGACTCGACCGGCTGTCGGGTCCGCGGAACCCGGGCGGCTTTGACGCGCGCGGCGCCGCCTACGCCGCGCGCATCGTGGCGAGCGGCCGCGCGTTCACCTGTCGCGTCCGCCCCGCGCGCGCGCTCGCGTCGCTGCCCGTGCGCGCGGCGATGCGCGTGCGGCGCGCGTGCGAGTCGGCGCTCGCGCAGGCGCTGTCGCCGGCGGCGCGTGAGCTCGCGGTGCCGCTGCTGTTCGGCGATCGCGACGGCATGGATACCGACACGGATTCGGCGCTGCGCGCCTCGGGGCTCGTGCACCTGCTCGCGCTTTCGGGTCTGCACGTGGCGTGGCTCGCCGGCGTGGCGCGCGGCGCGGTCGCCCTGCTGCGCGGCGGACTCCTCCCGCGCGCTCTGGCGGGTGCGCTGAGTGCGCTGGCGTATGCGCTGGTGGCGGGACCCATCCCGTCGCTTGCGCGCGCGGTCGCGGCAGAAGCCGGCACCGCGCTGGCGCGCGCCTGTCACCGTGCGGCCGATCCGCTGCAGTCGTTGGCACTCGCGGTGCTGACGCTGCTCGCCTGGCAGCCCGCGTGGGGGAGCGACCTCGGCTTCCAGCTCTCGTGCGTGGCGACGCTCGGATTGGTCGCCATCGGCGGGCCACTCGCGCGCGCGGCGGATCGCGGGCCGCGCGCGTGGCGCTGGGTGGCACCCGCGCTCGCCACCACGCTCGGCGCGCAGCTCGCGGCGATGCCGCTGCTGCTCGCGCGATTCCACGCGCTGCCGTGGACCTCGCTCGTGGCCAACCTGGTCGCGGTGCCGGTGTCGGAGTTGCTGCTCGCCGCCGCGGGGCTCGGCGCCTGCAGCGAGGCGTTGCTGCCCGGGATCGGTCACGTGTGGCTCGCGGCGTGCGAGCCACTGGCGGCGGCGCTTCACGGCCTGACGCGGGCCATGGGCGCATGGCCCGGTGCATTGCTCGCCACCGGCGATTCCACGTGGCCGGTGGTGTGCGCGGTGCTCGGCGGCGCACTGCTCGCACTGGCGCTGACTCCCGCGCGCGCCCTCGACGCGCGCATATGGCGCGCGCGGAACCCGAGCCTGCATCACGCGGCGATCGCATGGGGCGCCGCGCTGTCGGCGTTCGCGCTGGTCATGGCGATTGTTGCACGACCCCTCCGGCCTCCGCCCGGCAGGTGGTGGCTGGTGGTCATCGACGTGGGCCAGGGCGATGCGCTGGCCGTGGCGGGTCGCGAAGGCTGGTGGC
>JAYVCN010000172.1:0-8434 GCA_043749875.1 Candidatus Eiseniibacteriota bacterium
GCGAAGCGCTCGCGTTCCCGCTGGATGTCCGCCAGGACGCCGCGCATGGCCGCAAGCACCTGTTGGTCCTTGGCACCGTTGCCCAGGAGGTTCTTGAACAGGGGATTCATGGAATGCTCCTTTATAGGCATGCGGGCATCCGCCAGCGGGACGCCGTCGGACGAGCACGCGGGATGGTGCGCAATGCGTCGCGGCCGGGTTATCGGCCAGCGTGGGCGCGTTCCTGCGCGCGAACTCGGTCAGCTACGGCGGCAGCGACCTCGCCCGCCGCCGACGGGGTTGCGCGAACGCACGGGCGGCATCATGTGTCGAATCCAGTGGCTGGCGTAACTCATTGTCGGACAAAGCTCAACCATCGGTGCATTTGATCGTGATCCGGCCGAGTGCGCACCAGATGTATCTCCCGACTCCGGACTGACACCTGTTGACTTGAGACCGCCGGAGGAGAGACCGGCCATGCGGACGCGCCTCGTCCGAGACACAGCAGCTATCGCGTGGGCGACCACGCCCGTCGAAAGCGGGCGACCGCCGGGGGAGACCGACACACCATGAGAAGGTTCGCCATCCTGATTTCCATGCTTGCCTTGGCGAGCGAGGCCTCGGCCAACGGCGTCAGCGGGAAGATCACCAAGGCCGGCGCGCTGCCGGTGTGGCCGTGCAAGATCAACATCGTGAATCGCCAGACCGGCCAGCCCGTGATCCTCAACAACGACACCACGCTCACGAACGGCACCTACTCGCTGACACTGCCCGACGGGCGTTACGACCTGACGTTCGTGCCCAAGGCCGGCTCGCACCTGTTCAATGGCACCGCACTCGACCAGCGCGTCACTGGCAACATCATCACGCTCAACCTGGTGCTGCCCTCCGGTCAGATCGTGTCCGGCAAGATCATCGATATCAATGGCGTCGGCGTCGCGACCACGGACATACGCTTCAAGACCCCGGCCGGCCTCATCCCAACCCACGTTCAGAACAACGGCACCAATCCGGACGGCACGTTCGCGACCATGGTGGACCCGAACATCTGGACGGTAGAGATCATCCCGGCCAACGCCGTGCACAAGGCACCGCGCCAGATCGTGAACGTGAACCTGACTGCGGCCGACACCTCGCTCGGCAACTTCGTGGTCCAGCCCGGCATCGTCTACACGTGCAGTGTCACCGATGGCTCGCTGTTTCCGATCACCAATGCCAACATCGAAGCCCGCACGATGCCCGGACGCACCCGGATGTTCACGCCGCTCAACAACACCACCGGATCCGGGGTCGCGACCATCGTGCTACCGCTGGGCAACTACGAGGTGAGCGCGTTCCCGCCCCCGGGAACCCCACCAACGTTCGCCACCAGTTCGCAGTACAACTTGAGCCCGAGCGCGGACGTGACGCTGCCCAACTTCGCGCTACCGCCTGCGCGCATGCTGAGCGCGCATGTGGTGGACGCCAGCTCAACGCCCGTGTTCAACGCCAACCTCGACGTGGACACGCCGGTGTTGCCGCATCTGCGCATCGAGACCCCCAACGGCTTCACGGACGCGCTCGGCAACTTCAACGTGGGCGTGCCGAGCGGCACCTACCGGATCACGGTCAGTCCCGCGGTCGCGACCCGGCTGATCCCCGTCCGGCTCGAGAACGTCGTCGTCGGCAATCTTGGCTTGAACATGGGTACGCTCACCTGCAAGACCGGGCGCTGGCTGAATGTCACCGTGGTCGCGGAGGGCACCGGCGTGCCGATCGCCGGCGCGAACATCGACGTGTTCAATGTCCATACCAAGGTCAAGCTCCCCACCATCGACGACGTCACGCTCGCGAACGGCTTCACGCGCATCGTCATCGACACCTCGTTCTACAACATCTCGATCGCGCCCCCGAGTGCCAGTTACGACACGGCCCACGTCATCGGCGTCTTCCACACTCTCAACGACACGGCCATCACCGTGCTGATGCCGCGCAAGGGCGTGCTGGGCGTGGGTGGGCCCGCGACGAACGGACTGCGGCTCGCCGCGCCGTGGCCGAACCCGGCGCACGCGGGCATGAACTTCGCCTTTGCTGGAACCGGGGCCGGCGAACTCGAGATCCTCGATGTCACTGGTCGCCGGGTCGCCACGCCGTGGCATGGGGAACTCCACGGCGAGCAGACCGCACGCTGGGCCGGCGGTGATGAACAGGGTCACGGGGTGCCCAACGGCATCTATTTCGCGCGACTGCGCGTCGGCAAAAGCAGCAGCGTTCGCCGCGTCGTCATAGCCCACTGATCGACAGCTGCAACTCGCAGCGCCCCCAGCCGCTTCGGTCAGGGGCGCTGTTTCGTGTCCGGGTGAGCGGATGCTACTTGCGCTTGCCCCACGTCGGCGGTGGCGGTTCCTGCATCCGGCGCTGCACGGGTTTGTCGGCGAGCTGCTTTAACGCCACCTCGACCGCGCGTTCCAGCTGCGGGTCGTGGCCAGCGATCACGTCCTTCGGCCAGTTCTCCACGTCCACGTCGGGCGCCACGCCTTCGTTCTCCACCGCCCAGTGGCCGTCGGCGGCGAAGTAGCCACCGCGCGGCGCGATCATCGAGCCGCCGTCGACGAACAGCGGCGTGTCGGCCGTGTGCACGAGGCCGCCCCACGTGCGCTTGCCCACCAGCGTGCCGAGCTTCCTGGCGCGGAACATGTACGGCAGGTAGTCGCCGCCGGAGCCGGACATCTCGTTCACGATCATGACCTTCGGACCCCAGATGCCCGCGGCGGGGCTGGTGAACGGGACGCGCGTGCCGGCGACGTTGTTGAAGTACCCGTCGAACGTGCGCTGCATGACCTCGATCATGTAGTCGGCCGCGGAGCCGCCGCCGTTATAGCGCTCGTCCACCACCACGCCCGGCTTGTCCTGCTGTGAGAAGTAGTAACGGTTGAAGCTCGAGTAGCCCGGCTGGCCGGTGTTGGGCAGGTAGACGTAGGCGAGCTTGCCGCCCGAGAGTTTGTCCACCGTGCGCCGGTTGGACTCGACCCACGCGCGCGTGCGCAGCGTCTGCTCGTTCGCCACCGGAACCACGGTGACCTGGTGCGCGCCGTCCAGCGTCGGGCGGCTGTTCACCGTGAGCACGGTCTGGTGGTTGGCCGTGCCGTCGAGCAGACGGTATAGGTTGTCCGCAGCGCGCAGCTCTTCTCCGTTCACTGCAAGGACGTAGTCCCCGACAGCAACGTTCACGCCGGGCGCGGCGAGCGGCGCCTTCAAGTCCGGGTTCCAGCTCTCGTTGTCATAGATGCGGTGGATTCGGTAGCGGCCCGCGTCCACGGCGAAGTCCGCGCCGAGCAGGCCACACGGCGAGGCCGGCACGTCGGGCATGTCGCCGCCGCGCACGTAAGAGTGACCGATCGCGAGCTCGGCGCCCATCATGTCGAGCAGGTAGTTCAGGTCCGCGCGGTGGCGCACCCACGGCAGGAACTGGCCGTAGTTCGCGCGCATCTGCGGCCAGTTCGCGCCGTGCATGTTGGGCACGTAGAGATAGTCGCGCTCGTCCCGCCAGCCCTCCGCGAAGATCTGCGCGAACTCGGCGCGCGGGTCGAGCAGCATGCGCAACGTGTAGGTGAGCTTGCCGGTCCCGGCCACGGGCGGTGCCTTGTCGGCATCGACGAGATAGAGGCTCGGCGGCACCGGCTTGGGCGGTGCAGCGCCCGGCGCGGGAGGCGGCGCGGGAGGCGCCGCAACGCGAAACACCAGCTTCCTGCCGTCGGCGCTCACCGCGTAATCCGCCACCTCGTTCGCGAACGGCGTCGCCTTCCGCTCGGACAGCTTGTAGCGCTGGAGCTGGGCACCGCTGCCCGGAGGCGCACCCGCGGCGGTCTCGAGGTAGAACACCGTGCCGGCCAGGCCGGACTTGAGCAGCGAATACTGCCGCTCGGGCACGCCCGGCACCGACACGACGCGCGATTGCAGGCCGTCGAAGTCGATGCGCCCGCTGACCGCGGCAGCCGATTTGGAGTCTTCGCTCCGGCCCGCGCCCGGCTTGCCTTCGCCCGGCTTCGCGCCCTCGGCCTTGTTCGCGCCGCCAGCGCCGGCGTCCAAGGTGGCGGACACGCCGGAATCCTCATCACTCTCCGGCAGCAGCGGACTGGCGTCGCCCTTTCTCAAGACGGCGAGATACAGCCCGAAATTCTCCTCGTGGTCGAACGACGTCATGTCGAGCCACTGCGAACGCAGCCCGAAATCGGTGGAGGCGAGGAACCACAGGTACTTGCCGCCCGGGTCGAACACCGGATACATCGCGTCGGCAAGGCCATCGGTGACCTGGTGCGCCTCGCCGGTCTCCGCATCGGCCACGAAGATGGCACGGAACAGCGAGTTCAAGTGTGCTGCGTATGCGACCCACTTCGAGTCCGGGCTCCACGTCGGGTAGAGCGTGCGCGCCGGCACCATCCACGGGTCGTTGCCCACCTGCTTCGCCTTGCCGCTGGCCACATCGAGCACCCACACGCGCAGGTTCGTATCATGGTAGAGCAGCTTCCTCGAGTCCGGCGACCACGACACCGTGTAGTAGTGAGTGGGGTTCGGGACCGCGATCGTGCGCGGTGGCGAGATGCCGTCCTGCGATTCGATCACCAGCTGGTACTCGCCCGAGCGGTCGGACCAGTAGGCGATGTGCTTGCCGTCCGGGGACCACGCGGGGTCACGCTCGGCGGAGCCGCTCGAGCGGGTGAGATCGCGCGCGTCGCCCTTCTCGGCGGGGATCGTGAAGATCTCGCCACGCGCCTCGACCAGCACGCGCTTGCCGGTGGGGGAGAGCGCCAGGTTGGTGATGCGACCGCCCACGTCCTCCCAGTGCGGCATCATCCATGGGAAGTCGCCACGGGCTGTAATCGGAACCACGTGCTCCCTGCCCGAGACGGGGTCCAGCTCGTGGATCACACCGGCCTGCTCGAACACCACGACACCGGCACCGGCATCGAGCGTCTTGACGTCGAAGTCGGTGAACTTCGTGTGCTGCTTCAAGTCGCCGCCGTTCGCATCGCACGACCACACGTTGGCGACGCCGTCGCGGTCGCTGATGAACACCACGCGGCCGCCGAGCCACGCCGGGTCCATGTCCTTGGAGCCGTCCCACGCGGGCGACACGGTGTCGTACGTCTTCAAGTCGGTGATCCACACCGGGCGGTTCTGGCCGCCGCGATAGTTGCGACGCTCCTCGTCCCACGAGTTGTTCATGCGGTAGGCGAGCTTGCCGCCGTCAGGAGAAACGCGGCCCTGGTAGCCGCGCGCCAGCGCCATGGGCTCCTCGGGGCCGCCCGCGATCGATACCGTCCAGAAGCGCGGCGCCGGGCTCGGCGCCCACGAAGCGCGGCCCGAGGTGAACACAACCGACTTGCCGTCCGGCGTCCAGCCCTGCACCTGGTCCGGGCCCGGATGCCAGGTGAGCCGCTTCGGCTCGCCGCCGTCCGCCGAGATCACATACACATCCAGATTGCCGGCGTACTCGCCGCTGAATGCCAGCCAGTGGCCGTCGGGCGAGAAGCGTGGGTTGCTCGCCTGTCCCTGGAAGCTGGTCAGCCGGTGCGCATCGCCGCCGGCGCGCGGCACGATCCAGATGTTCTGCGCGTACGCGAATGCGATGTGTGTGGCGCTCACGCTGGGTGAGCGCAGCATTTTCGTGGGTCCGCTGGGAAGGTCGAACGCGGGTTCGGCGGCGCGCGCGGTCGCAGCGGCCGCGAGCAGTGCCAGTAGTGCGCGCAACGCGCGCGTCGGGAACAGCGACATGGGGGAGGTCTCCTCGCATCACGGTGGGCCGACTGGGCAGCTACCCCGGTGCGTCGCAGAGCGGACGCCCGAAGCGGCGAAGAGACTACTCCATGACGTGAGGTTCGCACGCGGGCATCTGCGGGTCACGTCACGCGGGGCCTGACCGCGTTCGCACGCGGCCACCCTGCGCGACTCGACATTTCTGCCCCGTCCGTCCAGCTGTTAGCCTCGCCCCATGCCACGAACCCTGTGCGTGCTGCTCGTGCGTCACGGCGAGAGCGAGGACAACGCCGGACTGCCCAGCGACAGCATGGGCTCGACACCGCTCACACCCACCGGCGTGCGCCAGGCCGAGGCGGTGGCGGCGATGCTCGAGACGCCGCCGGGGCTGTTCGTGGTGTCGCCGTACGTGCGTGCTCGGCAGACATCACGACCTGCGCTCGCTCGCTTCCCGGCGGTGCCGATCGAGGAGTGGCCGGTGCAGGAGTTCACGTTCCTGCCGGACGTCGCCTACCTCGGCACCACGCTCGCCGATCGTCAGCCGGCCGAGGATGCGTACTGGAAGCAGAACGACCCACGCGTCGTGCTGGGTGCTGGTGCCGAGTCGTTCGTGGCGTTTCTCGAGCGCATCCAGGATGCGCGCGAACGCCTCGAGAAGCTGGACTGCGGCTCGGTGGTGTTGTTCTCCCACAAGAAGGTGGTGAACGCGCTGCTGTGGTCGTGGCTCGCGGGACGACCGTCGCAGAGTGCGCGGCGCATGGCGCGCTTTCGGAGCTTCGATCACGCGATCAAGCTTCCGAACGGGGCATGCGTTGATGTGCGGATCGACGACGGCCATGCCTGGCTCGGGCCGGTGCGTACGGAGCACCTCGCCGCGCTCACCGGCTGACGCAGGCGCGATGCTGTAGGCTGGCGGACATGGTTCGACCGCGAACATTGCTGTCGCATGCGTGCGCGCATTTGCTCCTCGCCCTGTCATTCGCGTCGGTCGCGGCCGCCGCTGGCCCGGCGCTCCGTCCGTTGCGGACTTCCGACTGGTACCGGCTCCGCCGGGTCACCGACCCGCAGTGCTCGCCGGACGGCGTCTGGGTCGCCTACACCGTGGCGCACGTGGACAGCGCGCGCGATCGCTACGACAGCGACGTGTGGATGACGCGCTGGGATGGCAGTACCAGCGTGCGGCTCACGACGAGCGAGGAGTCCGAATCGTCACCGCGCTGGAGCCCGGATGGCCACACGCTCGCATTCGTGTCCAAGCGCCAGGGATCCAAAGCCGCGCAGGTGTGGCTGCTGCCGACGGCCGGCGGCGAGTCCGAGCGCATCACCGACGCGAAAGGTGGCGTGAGCGGGCTCGAGTGGGCGCCGGACGGCAAGCGCCTGGCGCTACTCATCGAGGATCCGCCGCTGCCCGCGGACACCGCAGCGGATCATCCGCGGCCGATCGTGGTGGACCGTGTCGTGTTCAAGCAGGACGAGCAGGGCTACGTGGACTCGCTGCGCACGCATGTCTGGCTACTGGACGTCGGCTCGCACCAGCTCACGCAGATCACCACCGGTGATGCCGACGACGAGGCGATCGCCTGGTCACCGGACGGACACTCGATCGCGTTCGTGAGCACGCGCGGACCGGGCGCGGACCGGACCGCGAACAGCGACGTGTACGTGGTCGAGGCCAAGCCGGGGGCCAGCCCGCGCCGGCTGACCTCGTTCACCGGCAGCGACGAGGGCCCGCTGTCGTGGAGCCCGGACGGCGCACGCATCGCCTACCGGCAGACCACCGAGCCCAGGAACTTCGGCTACGGCGGCGGCTTCGGCACCGTGGCGCTGGTGGCAGTGTCGGGTGGCGAGCCCAAGCTGCTCGCACCGGCGCTCGACCGGCCGATCACGGGCTCGCGCTGGGCGCGCGATGGCCGCAACATCGTCGGGCTCGTGGCCGACGACATGAAGGAATACCCGGTGCGCGTGCGGCTCGACGGCAGCGGTGTCGACCGCGTGCCGTGCGACCTGCCCGTGCTGGACGCGCTCGCGAGCCGTGCGCAGGGCGGGCTGGCGGTGATCGGCAGCTCCACCACCCGGCCGGCGGAGTTGTACGCCGTGGACGCGCGCGGCACACGCCAGTTGACGCACCACAACGCCTGGGCCGACTCGGTGGCGTTCGCCGTGAGCAGCGCGGTGTCCTCGCGCAGCGATGACGGCACCGAGGTGCACGGCGTGCTGCGCAGGCCCGCGGGGGCCGACCCGCGCGCGCGCCTGCCGCTCGTGGTGCGCATCCATGGCGGGCCGTCCAGCCAGAGCGCGTTCTCGTTCGACTTCGAGCGCGAGCTGCTCGCCGCGCAGGGCTGGGCCGTGCTCGCTCCCAACTATCGCGGCAGTTCGGGTCGCGGCCAGAAATATTCACGAGCGATCTTTGCCGATTGGGGTCACTACGAAGTTGAAGATCTTCTCGCCGGAGTCGATCACGTGGTGCAGATGGGCGTCGCCGATCCCGATCGCCTCGCCGTCGGCGGACGCAGCTACGGCGGCATCCTCACCAACTACGTGATCGCCCACGACTCGCGCTTCAAAGCGGCCTTCAGCGAAGCCGGCAGCTCGAATCCCCTGACCATGTACGGATTGGACGAATACACGCGCGAGTACGAACTGGAGTTGGGCAAGCCTTGGGAAAATCCCGATGCCTATCTACGCTTGAGTTCGCCATTCCTGCATGCTGACCGGATCA
>JAYVCN010000173.1:0-4779 GCA_043749875.1 Candidatus Eiseniibacteriota bacterium
GCTCCCCCACGCCGGTCGCAGAGGAGGGCCGCAGCAAATGACCCGGATTCGCATCTGCCTCGCCCTGGGTGCGCTCGTGCTGGCCGCCGCATGCGCGCACGCCGCGCCCGCACACGTGAGCCCGCGCAGGACGGCGGTCACGCGCAACCGCGCGCTGGCCGATACCAGTGCGCGAGCTCGTCTACGGCTCGCCCCGCGCACGCTGGACGACATCCGCATCGAGGGCGAGATCCCCGTGCCCCAGGTGCTGTTTGTGACCGCGCGGGAGCAGCGGCGATTCATGGAGTTCCAGCACCACCGTTACCAGCAAACGAGTCTCGAGCTGGGCCGCGCGACGGCGACGCCTACCCGGGTCGTGGTCCCCGTGCCCGCGCCATTGGAGCGAAAGGAGAACCAGCAATGAGCGAATTGGCCGGACTGGCGTCCTTCTTCAAACAGGGCGGACTGGTCATGTACGCGATCCTCGGCATCGGCGTCGTGGCCGCCGCGATCGCCCTGGAACGCTTCATCGTCATCACCGGGTCGTCGCGCCTGAACGGCAGGAAGTTCACGAACGACATCTTGAACTACATCAACCGCGGCGACCTGACCTCGGCGCGCAACGCGAGCCGCCTGTCCACCGCGCCGGCCGCGCAGGTGGTGCAGGCGGTGCTGGCGGTGCCGGAGCTGGACGAGAACAAGCTCCAGTCCGCCGCAGAAGATGCCACCGCACTGGCCATGCCGCCGCTCACGCGCCGGCTCGCGCACCTGAACGTGCTCGCGAACATCGCCACGCTCGTGGGGCTCCTGGGCACCATCACCGGTCTCATCACGGCGTTCGCCGCCGTGGGCGCCGCGGATCCGTCGCAGCGCTCGGCGTTCCTCGCCGGCGGCATCTCCATGGCGCTCAATGCCACCGCGTTCGGCTTGATCGTCGCGATCCCGACGCTGGTCACGCAGGGCTTCCTGGTCGGGCTCGTGGAAGGCATCGCGGAGCAAGTCGAGGAGAGCGGCATCCGCGTCACGCGCGCGCTGCTCGGTTCACCCGCGGCGCGCGGCCAGGTCGTGCCCATGCCGGCTCGCGCCGCCTCCCCCGGGACGTCCACGCGCCCGACGTTCGGCCCGCAGGGCGGAGCGAACTGAACCATGTCCGCACGCGGGCGTCGGCAGCGGAAGAGCCTCAAGGTCAACACCGACCTGAAGCTCATGCCGCTCATGAACATCATCATCGCCATCATCCCGATGCTGCTGCTGTCGGCGGTGTTCATCGAGGTGAAGGTCATCGAGACCAGCCTGCCGCGTGACGCCGAGGCCGCCACCGCGTCGGCCCAGCCGCCCGCTACGCCACCGCTCGACCTGGCGGTGCACGTGCGCGCGGATGTCTATGTCATCGAAGGTCATGGCATCGACCCGCTGCTGATCACGCGCAAGGCCGGCACCGCCGCGCCGGATTCGGTGACGGCGCTGCAGCTCACCCGGGTGCTCACCGCCATCGTCGCCTCGCACCCCGGCACCACCGAGGTGCGCATCGTCGCGGAATCGCGTACGCACTACCAGGAGATCATCAGCCTCATGGACGCGGCGCGCGCGGCCGGCCTGGTGAATCCCGCGCTCGAGGGCTCGTCCTCGGAGGAGGTCTGACATGCGCCGACGCCGCAAACGCAGTGGCGGACTCATGGCCAAGTTCACCTCGGATGGCGGGCTCACGCTCACGTCCATGATGGACATCCTCACCACGCTGCTGTTTTTCGTGCTGAAGAGCTATATCTCTGGCGCCGAGGTCACCTCGCCCCCGCCCGGCGTCACGCTGCCGCGCTCGAGCGTGGACTCCGGCATGCACCTGTCCGTCGTCGTCGCGATCGACCACGACGCCATCATGCTGGGCGGTGAGCGCGTTGCGACCGTGACCGAGGCCGTCGCCAGCCACGAACTCATGATCGCGCCGCTCGCGGCGCGGCTCAGCGAGGTGCGCGCGCAGATGGACGACATCGATCGTCGCAAAGGCAAGGCCCCGTCCGCCACGCACCTGGCCACGATCCAGGGCGATGCGCAGATCGAGTTCCGCCTGCTGCAGAAGGTGATGTACACGCTCGACCGCAACGGTTTCCCGGATATCGCACTCGCGGTGCTCAAGAAGGCCTGACCATGGCGACGACCACGGCAAGCATGTATCGCCGGCCGATCTGGGATCCGAACGACGCACTGTTCCTGCGCTGCCTCGCGTCCACTGCGTTCGCGGCCATGCTGCTGGTGGTGTGCGTGCGCCTGATCCCCGCACCGCCGCCCAAGCCGCTGACGCACGTCGAGGATCTGTCGCCGCGTTTCGCGCGACTCATCCTCGAGCCGAAGAAGCTGGTGCCACCGCCGGTGCTGCCGGCGGGGGACAAGGTGAAGACCGGGGTAGCGAGCCCGGGCGGTGGCGGAGGTGGCGGCGGCGGCGGCAAGGTCGAGCCAACGCATAAGCCCTTGCCGGCCCCGGGCCTGCCTTCCGGCAATCGCCACGTCGAGGCGATGCATTCGATCGCCGACGGCGCCGGCGCCGCGGGCCGTGCGCGCGCGCAGGCCGAGGTGGGCGTGCAGCTGGCGAGCACGTCGTCGTCATTGAAGAGTGCGCTGGCGGGATTGAACGCCTCGCTCGGGGTCACCAGCAGCGCCACCGGGGGCAGCGTGTCGCGCGGCGGCCGCTCGCACGGCATCCGCGATGCGCGCGGTGCGGGCGAGCTGGGCGCGGTCTCGCCGACGCTCGGCGCCGCCGGTGCGGGCGCACATGGCGACCTCGGCGGCTCCGTCGTCGCGGGCTCGCTGGTCTCGATCGGCGACCTGGCCGCGGGCTCGGGCTGGGGCACGGGGAGCGGACCGGGTGCGGGCTCGGGCTCGGGCGGCGGCATCGGCTCGGGCATGGGCAGCGGCACGGGTTCGGGCGATGGCCCCGGATCCGGCGGCGGTTCGGGCGGCGGCTCGGGTGGAGGCAAAGGCACGGGCGTGGGTCGTGGCAGTGGCGCGGGCCCCGGCGTGTATCGCAGCAACGCCTCGCTGCTCGCGGTCATCCAGCGCTATGCCGCGGGCATCCAGTACTGCTACGGCAACGAGCTCAAGCGCGAGCCGTCCATGCGCGGCAAGCTGGTGGTGGCGATCACCGTCGCGGCCTCTGGCGAGGTCACCGACGTGACGGTGGTGCAGAACACCACCGGCTCATCGCGACTGCCGGCGTGCGCGCTGTCGCAGATCCGCGACTGGCACTTCGCGCCGATCGCGACCGGCGTGACGACGTTCCAGGCGCCGTTCGTGTTCACGCCACCGAGCTGATCCACGCACGGCGAGCCGCGCGCCCGCGCCCCCGGTAATCGACCGCTACCGTAAGCTCCGGTTGCAGGCGTGCCAGAATCAATAGTGGATCGTCAGCCGCACCGTGCTGAGCACCCACGGCACGCGTGTGACCGGCACGTAGCGCAGGCCGGCCTCGAGGCCCACCGCTACGATCTTCTGTCGCCGCGGCAGCAGGCTCAGGTCGAACGCCAGCTCGGGCTTGACCTCGTCCACCGCCAGGTCGAGAAACCCCGCGCCCCCGCCGCCGACTTGCAACGACGTGCGCGCCAGTCCGAAGCCCGGCCCGATCGAGACCCGCGAGATACGGCCGGACCTCGGCAGCCAGTGAGCTTGCAGCGCCACGTCCAACAGGCTGTAGTCGAGCCCGGCCGTGACGCTGCCGCGCGTGACATCAGTCGTGCCGAGGATGGCCATGCCGATCACTGGCCCGATGCGCAGTGACTCGTGAACCGGATAGTCCAGGCCGCCCGCGACGGAGATCGAACCGCCGGGCGAGAAGGAGTCCGAGAACAGGTGGCCGTAGCCGAAGCAGACGTGGCCGCGCCACGACTCGAGGTGCAAGCCACCCGCGCACGCCGGCCCGGCGAGCAACGTCACGAGCAGGACCGCGACCGCCGTCGAACGCTTGCGTGCGAACGTGCCCGAGCGCTCGCAACGCCGCCATGCCGATTCGAGGAAGTTGTCTCCGAGGTTCATGCGTCCTCCGCGCCGGCGGGCCGGCTGGGTCCCTGATCGCAGGCGCCAAGCCCGCGGGCCGTCGCCATGGTGTGCGCTCCTACACCGCAGCGTGCCGCCGGGTGCGCTATTCCAGAGCGAGCGGGCGCTTCTCCTCCGGGTCGCGGCAGCGCCCGCGGAGGCCGGCTCCACCGACGGTGACGTGAGCGAGCGGCAGTCTAAGCGGGCGAAGATGGGTGCGCAATGCGCCGAACGACATGTGCCGAGTGACAGGCGCCGAGCGTCACTGTGGATGCGCTGGCGGCTGTGCGGCAGCGGCCCGGCCTCAGGCCTCACCCTCGCCGGACTCGCCGGGGTAGCCGCGCTCGCGATAGGCCTGCTCGAGCGCCATGCGCAGCCGCGCGTCGAGTTGCACCGGCAGGACCACTTGCGTTTCGAAGTGATAGATCATGATCGTGCGCCGGAGCGTGTCCACTTCGACCCGGCAGTGCAGGCACGAACCCACGTGCAGGTTGACCTGCTCGACCAGTTCCGCCTGCGCCTCGGGTTCGAGGTAGTCGGCGAGCTGGTCCATGACCTCCTGGCACGTGAGCCGTTTCATGGCACGAGGCTCCCGTTCGGGTCGGACGCGGCTTCCCTGCTCATTCGATCATGGCTCCGGATCTGGCTCCCAACTGGTCCCTCGGAGCAGGCGCCCTCGGGGGCCCGCCCTACTGCACGACTTCGATGCGCGGCAGCCACCCGGGGATGCCGAAGAAATCGACTCTGTCCACGATGCTTGCGGGCAGAATGCCCTCG
>JAYVCN010000174.1:0-2755 GCA_043749875.1 Candidatus Eiseniibacteriota bacterium
CACGGGTCGCTCCCGCCGGCCGCGGGCGGCTGCGCGAAGAACACGCGCCACGACGCCGGGAAGCGCGAGAGCAGGAATTGCTTGCGCGTGCGGAAGTACCCCCAGCGCACCTCCGAGAGGACGAGCAGGTCCAAGCGCGTCAGCCGGCCGACACGCCCGCGGCGAGTTCGGACTCGTGGTGCGCGACGGCGTCCTCGTAGCCGAGGTGGCGACCGGCCGACGTCGACGGATCCGCGCGATGGCCCACGACGCGTGGGTCGCGCGCGATGTACGCCTGCGACCACGCCTCGAGCGAGAGCCAGCGCCAGATCTGAAGTCCGATCTCGCGGCGCCCGGCCAGGTAGTCGTCGAGTGACGACGCCACCACCGTCGGGTCCACCCAGTCCTGGAACGGTCCCTTGCGACCGAGGCGCTTGCGCAGCTCGCCGGCGTAGCGGCCACGCAGCCACAGGTCGGTGGGCGTTTCGAAGCCCATCTTGTCGCGGCGCTCGAGCACGCTCCTCGGCACCCGGTCGCCGAGAGCGCGGCGCGCGATGGCCTTGGTGACGACGCCGTCGAGCCGCTCCTGGTCGGGTAGCGCGAACGCGAACTCGACCAGGCGATAGTCGAGGAACGGCAGCCGCGTCTCGATCGCGAACGCCATGCTGCTGCGGTCCTCGTAGCGCAGCAGGCTCGGCAACTGGCGCACCGTGCTGTCGAACGCCAGCTGGTCCCAGAGTCCGGAGCGCGTGCTGCGAGTGGCCACCGGCGCGGTCGAGGCGGTCTTGCGCAGAGCGCTCGACAGCACGCGGTCTTTTCCCTGCCCGAAGCGACTGCGCAGGACATTCACCAGCGCTGCGGGCAGCCACGGCTCGAACGTGTGCAGCAGTGTGGTCGCGAAGCCGAGCCGGTCGGACACCTGGCCCCACAACGAGGCGAAGCCCGCCCAGTCGCCGCTCCCCGCGAGGTCACGCAGCCGCGTGGGCAGATAGCGGAAGTAACCCGCCAGCGTCTCGTCGCCGCCCTGGCCGTCGAGCAGGACCTTCAGCCGCTGGCCTCCGGCCAGCTTCATGACCTGCCACTGGGAATAGACGCCGGGGCCGGCGGTGGGCTCGCCCTGTAAGTCCGCGAGCGCGTCGAACACGCTCCAGAAGTCCGAGCCGTCGGGGACCACGACGTGCGACGTCGCGCCGCTCGCCTCGGCCACGGCGCGCGCGTACGGGCGCTCGTCGAACGCTGGGCCCTCGTCGTAGGCACAGGTGAATGCGTGCAGTCCTTTGTTGGCGAGTCTCGACGCCGTGGTCAACACCGCGCTCGAGTCGAGGCCGCCGGACAGGCAGGAGCCCACTTCGACGTCCGCGCGCAGGCGCAGGCGCACGGAATCCGTGAACAGCTCCGAGAACTCGTGCGCGAGGTCCTCGGATGAGCCGCTGGCGCGCGCCTCGGGGTCGAGTCCCCACCAGCGCTCCATGCGGAAGCCGTCCTCGCCCACCGACAGCCAATGGCCGGCTGGCAACTGGCGCAGGCCGTCGAAGAAGGTGTGCGACTCGTGGTCCACCCAGTCGAGCGCCAGCAGGTCGCGCAGCGCGGGCAGGTGCGGCTGGATGCGCCAGCCCTGCGTGAGCACCAGTGCGCGCGCCTCGGAGGCGAACGCGAACAGGTTGCCGTCATACTGGTAATAGAATGGTTTCACGCCCATGCGGTCACGGGCGCAGAACAACCGCTGGCGGTCGGCGTCCCAGAGCGCGAACGCGAACATGCCGTTGAAGTGTTCGACGCAATCTTCGCCCCAGGCGCGGTAGGCGGCGAGCATCACCTCGGTGTCGCTGGTGCCGGTGAAGGTCACGCCCATCTGCTCGAGCTCGGCACGCAGCTCGACGTGGTTGTAGACCTCGCCGTTGTAGACGATCCACGCACGGCCCCGCGCGTCGCACATCGGCTGGTGTCCGGTGGGCTGCAGGTCGACGATGGCCAATCGGCGATGCGCCAGCGCGACCCCGTAGCGTGCGGTTTTTTCCGAGCCGGACATCCGACCCGGCGCCCACGGCAGTCCCGAGCGGAACACATCCGCTGGCGTGTCGGCGCCACCGTGCGTGAATGACTGGCCGCCCACGGGATCGAGCAGCACCAAGCCCTCGTCATCGGGCCCGCGCCGGCGCATGAGCTGCGACATGGCCTGTAGCCGGCCCAGATCCGCGCGTCCGTGTCGCTCGTACAGCCCGGCGATCCCGCACATCTCGCTCCGCCTTTCAGAATGTCAGGACGCGGCCGGCCGCTGCCGCAGCGCGCCACGGTCCTTCCACACGTCACTTTTCCACGCCAGCAAGGCGTATCCCGCGAGCGCCGCCACGCGCCACGCCACGCCCGCCGCCCCCGCCGGGGCGAAGCGTACCGCCACCACCCCGAGTGCCACGCCCGCCGCGAACAGCGCCGCGAGCCGCGCGCCGCGGTACGGTAATGGATGCACGCGCTGCGCGATGACGTACGTGAGCATCGCCGAGGTCGCGTAGCCGCCGAACGTGGCCATCGCCGCGCCTTCGGCGCCCAGGCGTGGCACCAGCAGCGCATTGGCGACCACCGCCAGCAACGCGGCCCCGCCCGCAGAGAATCCAAGCAGAGCATTCTTGAGCGAGAGGCTGATCCCGAGAGCGGACACATAGTAAGCGCCCTGTGCGACCGCGGCAAAGGCCAGCCACAGCGCGGGACGCGAGGCCGTGGCGTAGTCGCGGGTGGCGAGGACCTGGATGCCGAGCGGCGCCAACAGCCCGCACAGCAG